>JAKVKZ010000069.1 GCA_022484565.1 Muribaculaceae bacterium | reverse complement strand
GTGTTGGCTTGTATTTCACAGGTCTGGCCTTTGCCTTGCGATGCCACAAGTAGTCCTTCCACGTGAAGGCTTGAGCCTGTGGTGATAAGTTTCAGGTCGTCATCGCTGAACTTGCTCAGGTCGAACACGATTTGTATGTTTTTTATAGTCGAGCCATCGTTGAGCGCCACAAATTGTACGTTCTTGTTGCCACGGCGGGTTCTTACCCAACCTTTCACACACACTTCCTTGCCTATCAGCTCAGGTGCAAAAATATCGACTACTTTAGTCCTTTTCAGTTCCATAATTAATAAATCTATTATATGATGATTGAGCTGCAAGCCGGATTTACAAGCGTTGCAACTCAACCATGCCAATTAAAAATATGATGAGTGTATTGCTCTTCTCTCTTTATTCAAATGAACCCTGCTTCAGGAAATTAACTTCTTCCTGTGTGAGGTAACGCCATTTGCCGCGGGTAAGATTCTTTTTGGTCAAACCTGCAAAGTACACGCGGTCGAGTTTCACTACATGATATCCGAGCGATTCGAATATGCGGCGAACCACGCGGTTGCGTCCTGAGTGAATCTCAATGCCTGCCTGCTTGCGGTCGGTCGGTGATACGTAGCTGATGGCGTCAGCATGGATAGGGCCGTCGTCAAGTTCAATGCCGTCGGCTATGCGTTGCATATCATCTTCGGTGATGGCTTTGTCAACCCACACTTGGTAAATTTTCTTCTTCACATATTTCGGGTGAGTCAGTTTTGAAGCCAAATCACCGTCGTTGGTGAGCAGAAGCACACCTGTCGTGTTGCGGTCAAGACGTCCTACAGGATATATGCGCTCTTCGCATGCTCCCTTCACGAGGTCCATCACGGTCTTGCGGCCATTAGGGTCATCACTTGTAGTGACTGTGTCCTTTGGCTTGTTGAGCAGGATGTAGCACTTGCTTTCAAGTGTCACCATCTTATCGTTGTATTCAACTTTGTCGTTGCGAGTAATCTTTGTTCCGAGTTCAGTTACAGGCTCTCCGTTTACTTTCACAACGCCTTTCTGAATCAGTTCATCAGCTTCACGGCGTGAGCATACTCCGGCATTCGCCATGAATTTGTTCAAGCGGATTGGCTCATCTGGATTGATTTCGCCCATTTCGTATTCAGGACGTTGTGGACGTGGTGTGAAACGCATCTGTGTGCGCGGCCCTGCATTGTTGAAATGCTTTTTAGGTCCAGGTCCAAAGTTGTTTCTGCGCTGTGGGTTATATCCTCCTTGACGGTTGTTGTATCCGCCCTGACGGTTATTGTATCCACCTTGGCGGTTGTTGTATCCGCCGCGGTTGTAACCACCTTGCTGGCTGTAGCCTCCTTGTTGGCTATATCCGCTGCTTTGCTGTCCTTCTTCGCTGTTAGCGTTGTCGTAATTGTTGTTGTAGCGGTTGCCATATCCACCTTGGCGGTTGTTGTATCCTCCTTGACGGTTATTGTAGCCACCCTGACGGTTGTTGTATCCGCCTTGACGGTTGTTGTAGCCACCCTGACGGTTGTTGTATCCGCCTTGACGGTTGTTATAGCCACCCTGACGGTTATATCCGCCTTGGTATCCACCTTGGTTATATCCACCCTGTCGTGGTGCATATCCACGTTGATTGTAGCTCCTTTCAGGAGATGAAGTGTAGTCAGATGTTGCTGAGTCATCATCTGCGCTAAAGCTCTGTGGCTTTTCGTACTGGCTGTCGTTGTTTTCTACAATTTCGCCTTTATTCTCACCGATTCGCGGTCTTCTTGGCTTCTTTTCGATATTCTCGTCCATAAATTTGAGTTTTTAATTAAGCCTCTCGGCCATTTGTTGATTATTAATTTGTTATAAGGTTATTAAAACATTCAATCATGATGAAAACCTAAAAACTGATGCAAAGATAAAGCCTTTTTACCAAATAGCAAAAATAGCCCTAAATAAAAATCATTAATTGTGATTAAATAGATTGAAGCATGATGTTTTTAGTCTGTGCGGCTTTTAGTAGCCGGTGTAGGTGTGTGGTGTGATGGCTTTAAGTTCTGCCTTCACTGCATCGCTTACTTTCAGCGAGTCGATAAACTTGGCTATATGTTCCTCGTTCACTGTCTCGTTGGTTCTTGTAAGCGCCTTCAACGTCTCGTATGGCTTTTCGTAGCCCTCGCGCCGCAATATGGTCTGAATGGCTTCTGCCACCACGTTCCACATGTTGTTGAGGTCGGCATCGATTGCCTCCTGATGCAGAATGAGCTTGTTAAGCCCCTTCAATGTGCTGTGCAATGCAATAATGGTATGTCCCAATGGAACGCCGATATTGCGGATTACCGTTGAATCGGTAAGGTCACGTTGCAGCCGTGAAATTGGCAGTTTCATTGCAAGATGCGCAAAGATTGCGTTTGCCATTCCCAAATTGCCTTCTGAATTCTCGAAGTCGATTGGGTTTACCTTGTGCGGCATTGCCGATGAACCCACTTCACCTGCCTTGATTTTCTGCTTGAAATATCCCATTGAGATATATTGCCAGATGTCGCGGTCAAGGTCGATGAGAATCGTATTGATTCGTTTCAGTGCATCGAAAAGTGCGCCGAGGCAGTCGTAGTTGGATATCTGTGTGGTCCATTGCTCACGCTCTATGCCGAGTCTTTCTTTCAGAAATTTGTTGGCGAAGTCGCGCCAGTCGATATTTGGGAAAGCTATCAGGTGCGCATTGAAGTTGCCTGTTGCACCTCCGAATTTTCCGCAGATGGGCACTGCCTTCAGCAACGCGAGCTGTTGTTCAAGTCTGTAGGAGAAAACTCTGATTTCCTTGCCGAGACGTGTCGGAGATGCTGGTTGCCCGTGTGTCTTGGCAAGCATCGGGATGTCTTTCCAGTTTTCGGCGTCTTCGTTCAGCGTGTCGATTACCTGCTGCAGAAGCGGATAATAAGCGCTTTCTATCGATTCTTTCACTGCCATTGGCATGGCTGTGTTGTTTATATCCTGCGATGTCAGTCCGAAATGGATAAATTCCTTGTGGGCAGTTAGTCCGAGAGTGTCGAACCTCTCTTTCAGGAAATATTCCACAGCTTTCACGTCATGATTCGTGACACTTTCAATCTCTTTTATCCTTTTCGCGTCGTCGATTGAAAAATTCATGTATATGTCGCGCAGCTTGGGAAACAGCTCGCTATCAACGTCGGCCAGTTGTGGCAACGGTATTTGGCATAATGCTATGAAGTATTCTATTTCCACTTTCACGCGATAGCGGATAAGAGCAAATTCCGAAAAATATTGTTCAAGTGGCTCTGTCTTGCCACGATAGCGGCCATCAATGGGTGATACGGCCGTCAATGCACTTAGTTCCATTGCAAATTTGGTTTTAATCGTAAACTTTTCAAGCTGCAAAGATAGTGATTTTATGTGTTATAAAGAAATGTGTTTATAAATTGGCTGAAAATAAATCAAATGGGCATAAAATGAATAAAAAATGATGAGCAAATGAAAAAATGTGATTAATTTTGCAAATGTCATAACCGACAATAAGATAGAGATGAGGACGAATTGCCCAAATTGCAACAAAACGATTGAAATTTCCGAAGAACTGCTTGGCAGCTCCCGCGGACGGCTTGTGTGTCCTTGTTGCCTTGAGGTGTTTGTTTTGCCCGGCTGGGAGCCTAATAAGGAAAATGTTGACGATTCGGCAGGGCAGCTTGCGGATTTGATGGCGCATCTCCGTTATTGTCCTAATTGTGGCGCAAAGGTTACGTCGCGTTCAAAATTTTGTCCGATTTGTGGTGAAGACCTTATCGCTGCTGAGCGTGAGCGTATGGCTATTGCCGATTCTGAACAGGCAGAGCCTGCCCAATCTCATGATGATAGTACCATCGACGACAGCCCAATTGCTATTGGTGAGGAAGCCGACGATGATGCGGATAACGGCGTGGCTGAATCCGATAGTCAGACGAATCATGGCAAAATGCTTTCTCCTCAGGAATATTTGTTGATGGTTCAGCATGCTAACACTAATCATGTTCATGATATGTCGCCGTCACAGCGGAGGCGTTTTCGCCGTAAGATTGAGATATGGACATTTGTGCTTGTGGCTTGTGTGGTGGCAATGCTTTTGTGGTGTGTAACGCCGCGCAGCGTTTCCAACGACCTTAATGGTATGCCGACTACTGATTATTCATTGTCCGACACTGAACATGTAGTGTCGCCGGTTTTCAGTTGGATGGCAAAGGTTGACGGAGGCACTTTCTCGATGGGAAATGCCGACAGCACAGCCAATGAAGATGAAAGGCCCAAGCATGTCGTGATATTGAACGATTTTTTTATTATGAAGCGTGAGGTCACGCAGCACATGTGGCAGGCCATTATGGGCAGCAACCCAAGTGTGCCGAAAGGCGATAAGTTGCCTGTTGTGTGTGTCAGTTGGCTCGATTGTGTGAAATTCTGCAATAAGTTGAGCCGTCATTACAAATTGCGCGAATGTTACAGCATTGATGACTCTTCAGTCACTCTCCTTCATGGAGGTCATGGCGGGTTCCGCCTACCCACTGAAGCGGAGTGGGAATATGCGGCGCGTGGTGGCAAGTCCAATGGAACGGCTGAATTTTCCGGCGGTGATGATTTGGATGATTTGGCGTGGTATGGCGGTAACAGTGGAGTTGCCTGCAATGGCGGATTGGCTAAGATTAAGCGTGTCGGAACAAAGAAACCGAATGAACTTGGCTTATACGACATGACTGGGAATGTTTGGGAATGGTGCTGGGATTATTATGGTAAATATCCGAGCGATTCGCAGACTAATCCTACTGGACCAAGCGGTGGCATTCAAAGGGTGATTCGCGGAGGATGCTGGAATAGCAGCAAAGGCCGTTGCGCTGTCTTGTTCCGTAATTTCGATAAAATTACGGGTAGTGACAATTCAGTTGGGTTGAGGCTTGTATATATGCCTTAAACTTGATTTATACGTAGCGTGTAGTAAAAAATCTTAAATGTTTAGGTTAGTCGATAAATAGTCACTAACTTAGAAGCGTGAAAGGATGAGATAATGCTCGATGTGACGTTCATATATATGAACTGGGTGTATGCTATAATATTGATAGCGTACATAGTGACTGTGCTTGGGATTATTGCTGTCGTGGTGTCGGAAAACCGGAATCCTGTGAAATCGCTTGCATGGGTCACTGCCGTGCTTCTGCTTCCTCTGATTGGAATGATTCTTTATGCCTTTTTTGGCCGCAGTCTGAAAAGCAAATTGCTTATCTCTAAAAACAATAAGCGGAAATTGCAGCGCCGCGAAATGTTCAAGGGCATTGATGAGAACACATTGAATTTGTCGTCTGAAAGCAAGCAGGAGATACGGCTTGCCAAGTCGCTTAGTGGCGCAAGTTATTTCCCGGGGAATAAAATAGATATTTTCACTAACGGAAAAGACAAGTTTGATGCTTTGAAAGCCGACCTTAACAATGCAAAGTCGTATATTCATCTGCAATACTATATTTTTGAGAACGATGAGATTGGCCACGAAATCCGCGAGATATTGATGCGGAAGGCTCGTGAGGGCGTGAAAGTCAGGGTAATCTACGACCATGTGGGGTCGTTCAGCGTTGACAAGCGTTTTTTCCAAGAGATGCGCGATGCTGGTGTTGAGGCTTTGCCTTTCCTCCGCGTTTCCTTCCCGTTGGTGGCGACGCGTATCAATTGGCGAAATCACCGTAAGGTGACAGTGATTGACGGTGAAATCGGGTATATCGGTGGCATGAACATTGCCGACCGTTATGTGAAAGGCGTTTCATTCGGAATTTGGCGTGACACTCATCTTCGCATTGTAGGCCCTTCAGTTGGTGGACTTCAATATTCATTTGCTGTCGATTGGAACTTCATGGGGCAGCCGCTCCTTGAAGAGAGTACAAAGCATTACGATGTGCCTGATAATGCGGTTGCCGGCGTGCAGCTTATGCAAAGCGGACCTACTGGGCAATGGAGCACTATTGCGTTCATGTTTTTAAAGGCTATCACCAACGCCAAAAGCTGCGTCTATATTCAGACTCCTTACTTTCTGCCTACTGAGGCGTTGCTGAAAGCTCTTCAGGTGGCTGCATTGTCGAAAGTTGATGTCAGGATAATGATGCCGATGCGCAGTGATTCGGCCATGCTCACTTACGGCTCGTTCTCCTATATTGATGAGTGCCTGTTGGCTGGCGTGAAAATCTACCTTTATGATAAAGGTATGATTCACGCAAAGACGGTGATTGTTGACGAGGAATTTGCAAGCACTGGCTCAACTAATTTCGATTTCCGGAGTTTTGAGCATAATTTTGAGTGCAATGCATTTGTGTATAGCACGGAATTCAATAAGCGCATGAAGAAGATATTTCTCGACGATGAGCGGGATTGCAAGCGGATTACTTTGGCTGAATGGCGAAATCGGTCGAAGTTGGACAAGATAAAAGAGTCGGTTATCCGTCTGTTAAGCCCAATTTTATAATTTTATCAATTCGTTTTGTAATAAGCCTTTTGCTTCGATTAGTATCTTAAATTGGGTATTTTTTATGGCTATTGTTTGTATGTGTAGCAAAAAGTAAGTAATTTTGCACGAAATGAGTAAATGTCATAATCTATGATTATTCCATAATAAATAATCTTTCCTATAATGGAAAAGAGGGATAATTTGTCAAAATGCTTTTATTCACATTTTAGTATCTAATGGAACATAACCTAAAAATGAAAGTCGAACAAATATTTATTGGCGAGTTATGAATCCTAAGCCTGCAAATATTGCTTTTCTGACCATTGCATTATCGGTGCTTGCGGTTTATTTTCACAGTATTGATATGGGAGCCGGTATGGACTTCCTGATTTGTTTTATTGTCAGCATCTTATGCATCCTTATGGCAGTAATGTCATTTTTCAGATATTCCAAGACGAGTGCTTTCTTTGTCTCAATCCTTTCTTTGGGCTATTGGGGCTGGTTTGTATGGCTCATTTTTATTAATAATGCGTCGGTAAATATGAATTGAAAATAAGTGATGTCTTGAAAATAAGAAAAGGCCTTAATGATTTAATGCTCATTAAAGCCTTTTCTGTTTTTTATGCCTGTAGGCGACGTTAATCAAAGATATGTCTTAGTCGGCTGAAAATACGCTTCTTGTCGTCATCGCTTGGGCGGATATTCGGGGAATCTTTCAATGATTCTATAGCCCGCTTTTCTTCTGAATTCAGGCTTTCAGGAACGTACACCATTACGTTGACGAGCAAATCGCCGGTTCCGTAATTGTTATATTCTGTCACACCTTTGCCGCGAAGCCGCAGAACCTTTCCTGGTTGTGTGCCTGCTGGTATGGTGAGGCGTACCTTGCCGTCAACAGTCGGTATCTCAACTTTTCCGCCGAATACGGCAGTCGGAAAGTCGAGCATCAAATTATAGATGAGGTCTCTTCCGTCGCGCTGCAATTCTGCGTCAGGTTCTTCCTCAATAAGGATTTGAAGGCTTCCGGGACGGCCTCCGTTGGGTGCGTCATTGCCTTTTCCGCTCAATGTAAGCACCATTCCATCCGACACTCCTGCCGGAATCTTGAAGGTTACCACTTCTTCGTGCTGTTCCAGCCCTGCACCATTGCAGTACTGACATCTTTCTTTGATAATCCTTCCTGTTCCATTGCAGGTAGGGCATGTTGAGGTGGTTTGCACTGAGCCTAATATGGTATGGCGGACTTGCGTAATGGACCCTCGGCCATGGCAGCTTGTGCAAGTTACGAAGGCTTTGCCGTCTTTTGCCCCTGTGCCGCCACAGTGTGTGCATGCCACCTTGCGTGGAATCTTCAATTTCTTTTCCACGCCGTGTGCCACATCTTTCAAGTTGACCTTAACTTTCACTCTAAGGTCTGTGCCTTGCGATTGTCGGGGTCCGCCTTGAGCGCTCTCTCCTCCACCGAAATCAGTTCCGAATCCGTCGCCGAAAATGTCGCTGAAATGGTCGAAAATGTCCCTCATTGACATGTGCCCTCCGTTGAATCCGCCGAATCCGCCGAATCCACCGCCCATATTGCCCATGTCAGGGCCATATTGGTCATAGCGTGAACGTTTGTCAGGGTCAGAAAGCACGTCATAAGCTTCTGCTGCCTCTTTGAATTTCTCCTCTGCATCTTTCTTCTCTGCTTCGGATTTGCCCACTTGTCTGTCAGGGTGATATTTCAGCGCAAGTTTCCTGTATGCGCTTTTCAACTCGTCGGCAGAAGCGTTTTTCTGTACGCCAAGTACTTCGTAGTAATCTCTTTGTGCCATATTGTTTACGAGATTTTATATTATTTGCCTACTACCACTTTGGCGTGGCGGAGAACTTTATCGTTTATTGTATATCCTTTTTGAACTGTGTCGATGATTTTGCCTTTCTTCGACTCATCGTCGGTCGGGAATGTTGTCACTGCATCATGAAATTCAGTGTCGAATTCCTTATCGGTGGAATCTATCTCCTTCACTCCGTTCTTTTCAAGATATTTCATGAATTTGTTGTAGATCAGTTCCACTCCTTCTTTCATGACTTTGATGTCGATTTCGGCATTCTCGTCCATCGACTTAATAGCGCGTTCAAAGTCGTCAACCACTGGCAGAATATCGAGCATCGCATTCTCCGCGCCGTTTTTGATTAAGTCCGCTTTTTCTTTCACTGTACGTTTGCGGAAATTGTCGAATTCGGCCATGAGAAACATATATTCCTTTTTCACTATTTGCAAATCGGATTTCAATTTCTCATTTTCCTGTTGAAGTTTTGTGAGTTCGTCTGGCTCTTCTGCCTTTTCAGGTTGTGCTTCGGCATCGCTCTTTTCCGCTTCTGCGGGTTGAGTGTTGTCGTCACTTACCTCAGGCTGAACCTTCGTTTCTTCAGTCTCTTTTGTATCTTTGTTTGTTTCGTCCATCTTTTTATGTCCGTTCTTTTTGTTTTTTCTGCTCATGATTTTGTTATAATATCTATAATTGCCATATCAAAAATTTTGCCAAACTTTTCAATTTGGCAAAAAATGGTTTTTCTCGTTGAAAAGAAATGCGAAAATCACAGATTTATGACGTAGCTGTCGGCAATGCCAATTTTTTCTTTTGCTTCGGCTGACATATTGGCACTTTCAAAAATGCCGAATATCGAGGAGCCTGACCCGCTCATTGAGGCATAGACTGTGCCGCAATTCTTAATCTTTTCTTTCAGTTGCCCAAGTTTTGGATATTCAGCGAAAACGCTTGGTTCAAAGTCGTTTTTGAGTAGGCCTTCCCATTCCGTCACATCCAGTTTCAATGTCTCTTGAAGGTCCGTGTCACTCTTGTGTGGCGTCACGTGTGAATAGGCCACGGCTGTAGGAACTGACACAGATGGCTTCACAAGAAGCAGCGATTTTCCTTTCAGGCTCACTTCGGTGTCCGATAGTATGTCGCCTATGCCTGTGGCAAGCATTGGGCGGTTGTAGATGAAAAACGGACAGTCTGCACCAAGTTTGGCTGCAATTGTGGCAAGATGCTCATTGCTTGCGCCGATATTGAATAGATCATTAAGAATAAGCAGTGCCGTTGAGGCATCGGCTGAGCCACCCCCAAGTCCTGCGCCGTCGGGAATGTTCTTTTGAAGAAATATATCCACAGGCGGTAGTCCGTATTCTTTTTGCATGGCTCGGTATGCTTTCATCACGAGGTTCTTCTCGGTCGGGCAGTCAATTGCCCGTCCGTAGGTGGTGAGTGTGGCATCATTGTGCTTGCCTTTCACTATTTCCAGCACATCGCGCAGTCCGATAGGATAGAACACCGTTTCAATGTCGTGGTATCCGTCGGCTCTGCGGCTGACTATATTCAGACCGAGATTGATTTTCGCATTGGGAAAACGTAGCATTATCTTATGAAATTTGTCTTCACTTTCGGCTCTGTCGCAGGCGTTATGCCTGCTTTCTTGCCGGCTTCTATGCAATGCAGAAGCCATGCCATATTGTGTCCGAGGGTGCGCATTGTCTGCATTCCTTCAAGGTCTTGGCGTACTTCTTCAGGCTTGTTGCCGTGTACTTCATTCCAATATGTCGATGAAACTATAGGCATGCAGTTTATGGTGAAATATTTGTTCAGCTGGTCGAATGTGGTGCTTGCTCCTCCACGTCGGCAGCTTACTATTCCGGCTGCTGGCTTGTAGGCAAGAGCATCTCCCGATGAATAGAACAGCCGGTCCATAAATGAACTTATTGCGCCTCCGGCACTTGCGTAGTGAACTGGTGAGCCGAATATGAATCCGTCGGCCTCACGGGCTTTCTCGGCAAACAGATTCACTGAGTCGTTGAATACGCATTTGTCTTCGCGGTTGCAGTATCCGCATCCCATGCATCCTGAAAGTGGTTTTATTCCTATCCAGAATATTTCTGTCTCTATGCCTTCTGCATTAAGTGTGTTAGCTATTTCACTTAGTGCAGTGTAGGTGCATCCTTGGTTATGTGGGCTTCCGTTTACTAATAAAACTTTCATATATATGTCTGATTAAATTTGTTCTATTTGTCTTTTGTCACGGTCAATGTCATTGTTGATGAGCTTTCATCAATTGTTATTCTGCCGAACTTTTCTAGAATAGGTTTGCTTATCCTTATCGGTTCGTCCAAGTCTTCGATTATTGTAGCCACCACGTTTGTCAGTACGAAATCGCCTATCTTCAGACTCTTAATCACTACTGATTCTTTACCTTGCACGTCGGCAGTTGCGATATATCCGTTCTTAATTAAAAAAGCTGATTCTACTGTGGATATGCTGACTCCGTTTGATTTTGGGTCGTAAATGAAGCGCATCGGCATGTTGTTTACTCGGCACGGTGCGGAAAATTTGTTGTCCTGCAACGTTTTTATTGCAACTTTCGTCGTGATTTCCTCAGGAGCGGCTTTTTTAATGTTGGTCTTGGCTTGATCTGCTTCATATTTAGCCTTGTATTTATCCACCATGGCGGTGAATTCCGGCATGTCGCGTATGGCATTTAAGTCAGGGTCGCGTTTTATGTGCGAAAAATAGATGAAGCCATTGTCGAATGATTTTTGCAGATAGGATAGGGCGGTATCCTTGTCGCCCGCCAGCGAATAGAGGCAAGCGGCGTTGTAGAATGCATTGTTTTTGTTGCTCTTCGACTTGGTGACAATTTTTTCCATATATTGCTTTGCCTCCTGTGGCTTGCCGATAAGGAATAGGGCGTAGGGTGCGTAGCTGTCACTGTCGTAAGTCGTGTCAACTTTTAATATTCGCATTGCGTTGGCTTTCATCCCTTTTGAGTCTCCTTGCTGACCGAGGAGACGTGCTTTGTGCAGCAGGGCAAAACTGCTTGTGCTGTCAAGGTCAAGTGCCAGAGAATAATCAGCCATCGCCTTTGTCTTGTCTCCCTTTTCCCAATAGGCATAGCCTCTAAGTTCGTAGGAGTGTGCTGCTAAGTATGGAGCAAGTTCAGCGGCATGGGTGTAATCCTTGATTGCCATGTCGAAGTCGCCGTTGTTCTCGTATGCATTGCCGCGGTACATATATAGTGGCCCTGAATTATCGTTCAGTTCAATTGCATTGCTGTAGGTCTCAATTGCTTTGAGATAGTTGCCAAGTCGGATGTAGCAGTTAGCTTCTCTATATAGAAGGTAGTCGCGGTCTCCGTTATTGTCTTGGTCTTGTTCGAGCTGCATGTAGTCGGCAAGAGCTTCTTGGTAGCGGGACGCGCCTTCGTAAACGTATGCGCGGATTTTCAGAAATGAATTTAGCTTTTCGCCCCCTGCGTTTACTTTGTCAGTTAGCCTGTTGATAAAGTAATCTGGTTGGTTGTCTATAAGAACTTGTGATATTGAGTCCTCTGGCGACCCGCCTTGTTCCCAATCGGTCACATAGGTGTCGATGGCCGCTTTATAGTCACCTTTTGCGGCGTATGCGTCGATAAGGTAAATATAGGCTGGCTTATATGTGCTGTCATTGCTGATTGACTTTTGCAGCAGCCTGATGGCTTCGTCGTAATCTTTTCTGCTTGAGGCATTCCGTGCAAGTCCTGTGTATGCTCCGGGGTCTTCGGGATTCAACTTGATTACGGTATTGAAATCGGCATCCGATGCTTCAATGTCGCCTGCAAGGTAATATGCGTTTGCTCTCTTGAAATAATGGGAGTCATTCTTCTTGTCTTTCTTTATGGCTTTGGTGTAGTTGTCGATGGCTTTCGCGTATTCGTCAATGTCAACATATATGTTTCCGCGTATTTCGTAGAGTGGACTGATGTTTTTGTAATAATGCTTGTTGTTGTATTTGATGGCATCGTTGATGTCGGAAAGGGCTTCGTTGGGCATTTCTGATTGCTGGAAGATAAGCGACCTTGCTGTAAGTGCTTTCACGTCTTTCGGATTCTCTGAAATGCATGCGTCGAAATATTGCTTGGCTGTTGAAAGGTTGCCATTGTTGTATGCGTCAACTCCGCGGTCGTAATCGTCGGCTATTGCTGTCAGCGATATTAATGTTATTATCGCGAATAGTATTTTCCTCATTGTTTTGGATGTTTGCTTTATTAATTATGACTCTTTTGCGCTCATTTCCCTTTGGCTTTTGCCACTTGTTGGGTCATTGTGAGTTTGAGGTTGTTGTAGTCAATCTCCACGCGCCCAAATTTGTTGAGCACTGATTGTCCAAGCAGAATTGAGGCTGTCTGACTTCTTACTACGGATGCTTCAATGTCCTTCAGTTCCACATCGCCTATGGTCACTTTCCGCAACTTTATCATGGTGCCTTGCGCAATTTCTCCGTTGGCGGTCACAAAGTTGACGGAACCCATTATGTCGTTGTCGGTCAGATAGCCGTTCTTATACATGAATCCGGCTTCTACTGACGATATTGTCACTGTGCTTGCTCCTGTGTCGAGCAGGAATTTCAGTGGCAGGTCATTCACTCTGCACGGCACTTCATAAAGGTTGCCCGATGTCTTTTTGATATCTACTGTTGACTTTATTTCTTCTGTTTCGTCATTTATCTTTAACCTCGCTTTTGCAAATCCTGCCTGAAGTGAATCCCAATGGGCGGTGTATCCTTTCATGAATGTCTTGTATTCTGGAGTGACCACTAATGCCTCCAATCCTAATTGTTTGTTTAATTTGACAGGGCTTTGGGGCGAAATTGCAAGTGACTGTTTTAAATATTCAAGTGCTTCCTTTTGGTCACCATGTATGGATGCAGATAATGACAATAATTCATAGCGGCTGTCGTCATTTGAGTTGCCATAGGCTTTATCAATGTATGATTTGGCCTTGCTGTAAGTTCCTAACAATAAGTTTGCCATGATTGATTTTTGCAATGTCATGTCATCTGCCACATCGACGCTCTTCAATGATTTGTCGCCTAAAATCATGTTTGCGTACAGTCTTGTATTGGCCGTATCGCCAAGCGCATGGTACATTAGTGCCAAATACCACATGGCTTTATAATTGTCATTTTCTATGTCGATTGCCATCTTTTCATCTGCTATGGCTTCCTTAGTTTTGCCCATAATAAAATGGGTTTTCCCTCGCTCAGCATAGCTGCTTGCGGCGTTGTAGCTTGTCCCAATCTCTTGGGTGAAGTCCTTGATGGCCATTTCGTAATCTCCGTTATCCTCGTATGCTTTGCCTCTTAGCAACCTAAGTATGCCACCGGTTGGCTTCTCTATGGCTTTGCTGTACGTCTCGATTGCACCAAGCAGGTCTCCCACGCGCATTTGTGCATTCGCTTTAAGCGCCAAATCCGACAATCCTGATGCGTCGGTCGCGTCTTCTGAACTTTCAGTAAGTTTTGTATAGTCTTCGACGGCTTTTTTGTAGTCGCAGTGGGTATAGTAGGCTTTAGCCCGCATGGATAGCCATGTCTCATCATTCGGATTATTGTTGACTTTTCCGTTCAGTTGCGTAATCCAATAGTTGTAAATGTGGTTGATGCAGTTGTCCTCCACTGTGTCTTGTTTTGTGCCTCCGTTGTCGATGTTTGCCAATTCATAGTCGGCTGCCTGGCGGTAGTCGCCTTTTCCCATCCATGCCATTGCCAAGGCTGCCTGCACTTCATGGTTGCTTGGTGAATAGCGTTCGGCCTGTCCAAGCAGGTCTATGGCATTTTGGTAGTTCTTTCTCGCAATTTCGTTCTTTCCGAGGCCTATACGGGCTTTTATGTTTGAGTCGTCGATTTGCAGTGCTGCTTTGCAGTCGGCATCCGAAGCGTCATAATTCCCTGTCATTCTGTACATGATGGACCTTCCTGTAAGCGACATTCCATCGTCTTTCTTGTATTTTAATGCGGTGGTGTAGTCGTCAATCGCTTTTCCATACTCGTCAATCATATAATACACATAGGCGCGTTCGTAGTACAGGGCGTTGAATTGTTTCTTGTCCTTGTTGTATTTTATTGCGTTGTTGAAGTCGCTCAGCGCGTCATTGTATTCACTTATCTTTTCGTTTGTCTCACCACGGTAGTAATAAGCGGTCACGTCCTTCTCATTGTCGGTAATGCATTTGTCGAAATAGGTTTTTGCCGTATTGTAGTCATTTTCGTTATATGCGCTTATTCCACTTTTGAGGTCTTCTTCATTTGCCATCATCGCTGAAGTGCTGCATAGTGTGAGCACTATTGCAAGTAATATTCTCGTTGATTTCATACTGTT
>JAKVKZ010000068.1 GCA_022484565.1 Muribaculaceae bacterium | reverse complement strand
CCGTTTTCGGGCAGATGAAGTACAATATGGCATACCGGCGCTTCAGACACACCGGCAAAGATAAAGTCACTATGGACTTTGCCTTCTTCGCCATGGCATTCAATATAAAGAAGATGTGCAAAATGGTGGAGAACAGACAGCCGGAAACCACCAATAAAACTGTTTCGGACGCATCAAAGACTATTTATGGCTTACTATACCTCTATAGAACTTTATTTTGCCAATACTCTGAAAATAAAGCTGCATAAAGTATAATTATCTAATTAATGAAAATTGCCATATATATTAAAAGAGGGTGCATCGTTTTGACACACCCTCTTTGTTATATTATCTGGCACATTTCAATTATTATTTCTTTAAGTTTGATATTATTTTTGCATTGTGATAATGGTTCCATGAACAACTCAAGTTTCATGACTAATGGGAAATATGTTGTTTGATTGTAGTTGTACCTCGTCACCTGTTGGCGACATTGGGTGTCCCCATTATGATGGCGGTCTTGACTGTCTGCCATTTTTATGACGAGGGCGTCAGTTGGTTTTAGTTTTACAATAAGTGCAAAAAAATACCGCTTGAGAAGAGTCTCTTGCGGTATTTTTTGTGCTGAGGTTTGGCTTTGATTTATTTTTTGTGCGGTTTTGGTTCATCTGAAGAAGCCGATGCTGGGCCTGCGGCTTCGATATGAGATGACTCCTTTTCACGGGCTTTATTAATGTAGAGTATACTCCTCTCATCTCTACGTCTTTGCAAGTGCTAATAAGACAATTGAATGCCACACCTGCCATCTTTGAACCTGCCAATGAACTTCGCATCATCGTTGTTGCCTCAACCAGTTGACCTGTTTTATACCCACTTTTGAACGGAAGGCTCACTCCATCTGTCATTGCAGAAAGTTCCTTATACCAGGCTTCGTCTGTTATGGTCACTGTGTCTATTTTAATGTTTTTGCTATTGGCTTTCTTTGCCTCTTTGCGCCAGTCGATTTGGTTGCCGACAATAATATCGCCGTAGGAATATCCAAGTGGATGAGGTCGGGCGTCGGATATAAGCAGAATTGATTTGGCTGAGTCGTCCCTCCATGGTGTCTCCTCCACAATTTTCTTTATTACAAGTTCATAAAATTCGTCACTATCTCCACCGTTTGTGTCTTTCGACTCTCGTACAAATTTTATCAGGTCATTTTCGTTGTTGGTCGGCATTATGTATTGGTATGCATCGCCGAAATTTTCAGTATCCTTCATGTCGCAATAGTCGCCAAAGGCGACGATTCCAAGTCGCAAATCTTCGTTGTTACTGAAAAGGCGTGGAATGAGGTCGGTTACTTCTTTTCTTACGGCTTCGATATAACATGCCATTGAGCCAGTGGTGTCGAATGCAATAACCATGTCGAGCTGGCCTGAATTTTGTGGCATTACTCCGTCGAATGCGCTTTTATTTTCTTTTTCCGTTTCTTCAGTTGTTGAGGTTGATGTTGTTTCAACTGTGATTTTTTTGTCTGCTGTCTTCATACTTTTTATAAATTGTTTAAATGATTAATCAGCATTTTTATTAATAAGACCATTATTAGCTATCATTCCTATCAATTCACTGAAAATTTTTGAAATGTTTTTCTATTTTCTGATTAAACGCTTGATTTACTCTGCTATATTGACTTTTTCTTGATTTTGCTGTCGCTGATTATCATATATTTGTTTGTTTCTTAAATATCGTTTTTTGTCTTGGTGATTTGCTCTTTGAAATTTTGTCTTTCTTTCGCTGAGGTGGCTTGAAAGGAAATGCACAATGGTGAAATGTTCGTGTGTGAGGCTTTTGAAATGCACGTATAATCTATTGATTATCAAGCTGTAATATTATAATCTTCTTGTCCCGCTTTTCTGTCCCGGCATTGTTTCTCAAATGTGTTATTCCTTATTGACTAATATGTTGATTTTCAAATTATTATATTTACACAAGGTGAGGTTGCATAAATGGTGAAAAACTTTGGGACAAACGCTGAAAATATCTTTGCAACTCATTGATGATTAGCTTTCTGCAACGTACAGAGCTGTCCCACTGATACACATTGATTTGGGCTTTTAGTGTAATGCCTGTTTTTCTGTTCTTGGATAAATATTGTTAAAGGTTTGGAACACATGAAAATGCGCTATTTGTTATATGGCTGATTTCTCCCTATCTTTGTGGCTGTAATTATATATGTGTCCGTTTTCTGCGGACTTGAATAATGAAAAATATGGCTTATTTATTAAGATTGTTTTCGCGTCAGTGCTCCATTGCGCTTTTTTTCATGTGCTCTTGCCTTGCCGTTAATGCACAGATCAATACGGACCAGGTTATGAACATTGGCAAAAATGCTCTTTATTTTGAGGATTATATTCTTTCCATACAGTATTTCAATCAGGTTATCAAAGCTAAACCGTGGCTTGCCGACCCGTATTTTTATCGTGCTGTTGCCAAACTCGACCTTGAAGATTATCGTGGTGCTGAGGAGGATTGCTCTTTGGCAATTGAGCGTAATCCGTTCATCATCGATGCTTATCAGGTGCGTGGCATTGCACGCCAGACGCTGAAGAAGAGCCGTGAGGCAATTGCCGACTATGATGAGGGATTGAAGCAGATGCCTGAGCATAAGATTTTCCTAATGAACAAGGCCGTATGCCAGGCTGATTTGAAGGATTATGACAATGCGGAGAAAACATATTCAAGGCTTATTTCCATCTATCCTAACTTCAGCAATGCCTATCTTGGACGGGCACAGCTACTTGTGGCTAAAGGCGACACTGTCAGTGCTCTTTCCGACATCGACAAAAGCATATCGCTCAACAAGAATGAGCCTAATGCCTATGTGATGAGGGCTGAAATTGAGATGCACCATAAGCGCGATTACAAGGCGGCGCTTGCCGACATGGACCAGGCTATTACCCTTGAGCCTCATTATGCCGGCTATTTCATCAACCGCGCATTCATGAAGTACAACCTCGATGATTACTTTGGCGCTATGTCCGATTATAATTATGCTGTTGACCTTGACCCGACCAATGTCACGGCGCATTTCAATCGTGGCTTGCTCCGCACCGAGGTCAGTGACAATAATAAGGCAATTGAGGATTTCACTTATGTCCTCCGTAGCCAGCCCGACAATTTCATGGCACGATATAACCGTGCGCTCCTTTATCAAAAGACGGGACAGTACAAGCGTGCAGTCCGCGATTTTGATGTGGTGCTGAAGAAATATCCTAAATTCGAGGCAGGTATTTATGCCCGTGCCGAGAGTCGTCGCCTTGCTGGTGACATGAAGGGCGCAGAGCATGATTACAATTATGGTCGTGAGCTTTTCAAGCAGAAGCGCCATCTTAGCCAATATGAGCCTAAGCCCGATGCCGACAAGTCGCTTGCTGATGATGCTGAAACACAAACCGCAGTAATGAATAAGTTCAACACTTTGCTCACTGTCGAAACCAACAATAAGGTAAAGCCTGAATACGAGGATAAGGCACGTGGGCACATTCAGGATAACAATGTTCAGATTGACCCTGAACCGATGTTTTTCCTCTCGTATTACGATAAGGGCAACAAACTTCGTGAGAACACGAATTATGTGAAGGAGGTCACTGAGGTGAATTCCACAAAGATGCTCCCGTTTGTCCTTGTGCTCACTAATGCGCAGGTCAAGCTCTATGAGGACCAGATTCAGAAGCATTTCAGTTCCATTGAATATTACAATGGGTTGATGTCAACTTCCACTCCTCGCTCCATCGACTATTTTGCAAGGGCTTTGGATTACATGATGGTCAAGAATCCTGCCGCCGCCATTCAGGACCTTAACAATGCCATAAAACTCAGCCCTAAATTCTCGTTGGCTTACATGGCGCGTGCCACGGCTAACTTTATGTCGATTGAATCGGAAAAGGCCACGGCCGATATCGCAACTGAATCATTGAAGCAGACGGGTACGGCAGGGAATGCACTGCTGCGTGAAAAGCAGACTTCGCATGGCTTTACCGAAATCATTTCCGACCTTGATAAGGTGCTTGAGTTTTCGCCTTCAAATGTGTATGCAATGTTCAATAAAGGCAACATTTACCTCGCTATGCAGGATTACACCTCGGCCATTAGCGCATATTCTGAAGCCATTTCAGCAAAACCTGATTTTGGCGAGGCCTATTATAACCGTGGACTCGTTTACATGCGTCTCGGCAACAAGGAGAAAGGCGTAGCTGATTTAAGCAAGGCAGGCGAACTTGGCATACTTCCTTCCTACAATGTCCTTAAACGTATGGGCAATTGATGAAACGAATAGGGTAGCCCTGCTCCATTTTTTAGCTCATTTCTTCTGGATGTTCCTAAAAAACATCCCTTTTCCTTGTATTATTAAGGAATAAATGACTAATTTTGCACCCGATTAAAAACGAATGCCGTGTTGTTGTATGACACAGCGAAAAAATTGAAAAAATGATAAATATTACTTTTCCTGATGGAAGCGTAAAGCAGTTTGAGCAGGGCACAACTCCTTACCAAATTGCTGAAAGCATCAGTCCGCGTCTCGCACAAGAGGTGCTGGCTGCTACTGTTAATGGTGAAGAATGGGACATTTCGCGACCGATTTGTAGCGATGGCGAAATCAAACTCTTCAAGTGGGATGACGATGAAGGCAAGCATGCTTTCTGGCACACATCCGCGCACTTGCTCGCCGAGGCGCTGCAGCAGCTCTATAAGGGCGTGCAGTTTGGCATCGGTCCGGCTATCGAAAACGGGTTCTATTATGATATCGACCCGGGAGATAACGAAATCACAAGTGCCGATTTCCCGAAAATTGAAAAGAAAATGGCTGAACTTGCCGCTCAAAAGGAGGAAGTCGTTCGTAAGGACATCTCTAAGACCGACGCGCTGAAATATTTCGGCGACCGAGGCGAAACATATAAATGCGAGTTGATTAACGACTTGCAGGATGGCAACATCACCACCTACACTCAGGGAACTTTCACTGACCTTTGCAAAGGTCCGCACATTCCAAACACAGGAATCATCAAGGCCATTAAGGTGCTTTCACTTGCCGGCGCTTATTGGCGTGGCGATGAGAAGCGCAAGCAGATGCTGCGTGTGTATGGTGTAACTTTCCCTAAAAAGAAGATGCTCGATGATTATCTTGCACTTCTTGAGGAAGCTAAGAAGCGCGACCACCGCAAACTTGGCAAAGAAATGGAATTGTTCGCTTTCTCGGCTGCTGTTGGTCCTGGTCTTCCTTTATGGTTGCCAAAGGGTGCCGCTCTCCGCGACCGTCTTGAGCAGTTCCTCCGTAAAATTCAGAAACGTTATGGTTATCTTCAGGTAATCACACCGCATATTGGCAATAAGCAGCTTTACGTCACTTCAGGACACTATGCTAAATATGGTAAGGATTCGTTCCAGCCTATTCACACTCCTGAAGAGGGCGAGGAATATTTCCTCAAGCCGATGAATTGCCCTCACCACTGCGAAATATATCGCACTTCACCACGCTCATATAAGGACCTGCCACTTCGCTTCGCTGAATTCGGCACCGTCTATCGCTATGAGCAGAGCGGTGAACTTCATGGACTGACAAGGGTGCGTGGCTTTACCCAGGATGATGCCCACATCTTCTGCACTCCTGACCAGATTAAGGGTGAATTCCTCAGCGTAATGGACATTATCTTCTACATCTTCAAGGCAATGAACTTCACACAGTACGAGGCTCAGATTTCACTGCGTGACCCGAAGAACAAGGAGAAATATATTGGAACTGACGAAAACTGGGAGAAGGCTGAAAACGCAATTGTTGAGGCTTGTGCTGAAAAGGGACTGAAGGCTAAGACTGTGCTTGGCGAGGCTGCATTCTACGGACCTAAGCTCGACTTCATGGTTAAGGATGCCATTGGCCGCCGTTGGCAGCTTGGTACCATTCAGGTTGACTACAACCTGCCTATCCGTTTCGGACTTGAGTACACTGGCGCTGACAACCAGAAGCATACTCCGGTGATGATTCACCGCGCTCCGTTCGGTTCTATGGAACGTTTTGTCGCTGTGCTTCTTGAGCACACCGCTGGACATCTTCCATTGTGGCTTGCTCCTGATCAGGTGGTTGTTCTGCCTATCAGCGAGAAATTCAACGACTATGCGCAGAAGGTTGTTAAGCAACTCGCAGAAAGGGACATCCGTGCTTTTGTTGACGATCGTAACGAGAAAATTGGTAAGAAAATACGCGACAATGAGATGAAACGTATTCCTTATTTGCTCGTTGTGGGTGAACAAGAGGCACAAAATGAAGAAGTTTCTGTAAGAAAACAGGGTGAAGGTGATAAAGGTAAAGAAAAAATTACTACCTTTGCCGACAATATCTCTCAAGCAGTTGAGAAAATGACGAACTTTTAATAACAGTGAATGAATAAAAAACCAGCTTGGACTGGACCGAAACGTCCTTTTATTAAGAAGAATAATTCTTCGTTTCATAGAGGTGAAAGAGACAACACTAAGAATGACCTGCACGCCATTAATGAGCACATTCGTGCTAAAGAGGTGCGTGTGGTGGGTGATAATGTGGAGCCGGGTATTTATCCGATTGCCGAGGCTATGCGGATTGCCGATGACTTGGGTCTCGATTTGATTGAAATTTCACCTAATGCAGTTCCGCCAGTTTGTAAGATTCTTGATTATCAAAAGTTCCTCTATCAGCAACGTAAGAAGCTGAAAGAGCAAAAGGCGAAATCCACTAAGGTCGTTATCAAGGAAATTCGTTTCGGCCCACAGACCGACGACCACGATTACGACTTCAAGTTGAAGCACGCCATCGAGTTCTTGAAGGAAGGCGACAAAGTTAAGGCTTTCGTGTATTTCAAAGGCCGTTCCATTTTGTTCAAGGAACAGGGCGAAGTGCTTTTGCTTCGTTTTGCCAACGACCTTGAGGAATTTGGTAAAGTAGAACAGATGCCGCTTCTGGAAGGCAAGAGGATGATTATCATGCTCACACCTAAAAAGAGCTGAACAATTAGCTGAAAATGGCCTCGAGGCGTGTAAGTGCCTCTGGCCTGCATTATAAATCATAAATATTTAAAAAGAAAAGAAATGCCAAAGATTAAGACTAATTCCGGTGCCAAAAAGAGGTTCGCCCTTACCGGATCAGGAAAGATCAAGAGAAAACATGCTTATCATAGTCACATCTTGACTAAGAAGACTAAGAAGCAGAAGAAGAATTTGGACAAATTCGCCATTATTGATAAGGCTGATTTGAAGAATGTCCGCAAGATGCTGGCTCTTTAGTCAAGTTCTCCTTTCAAAGTTTATTTTCGTGATTTTATTATTTTTTTATTAACCGAATGTTTAGCTTAAAAGCGCATTAATGCCGCTAACATTCAAAAACATTTTACAAAAATGCCAAGATCTGTAAATCATGTTGCTTCAAGAGCACGCAGAAAAAAAATCTTAAAACTTACAAGAGGTTATTATGGCTGCCGCCGCAATGTATGGACCGTTGCCAAGAATACTTGGGAAAAAGGTCTTACCTATGCTTACCGCGACCGTAAAAACAAGAAACGTAACTTCCGCGCTTTGTGGATTCAGCGTATCAACGCTGCCGCTCGCTTCGAAGACCTTTCTTATTCCAAACTGATGGGCTTGATTCATAAAGCTGGTATCGAAATCAACCGTAAGGTTCTTGCTGATCTTGCTTTGAACAATCCACAAGCGTTCAAAGCTATCGTTGATAAGGTTAAGAACGCCTAATTTGTAGCTCATTTTTCCTTTATTATAAAGTCCCTTCTTGTAAGGGACTTTTTTTATGTCAAAATATTTGCATATCTCATTTTTGCATCGTATATTTGCATTACTGATAAAGAAGAATGAACTACCACATCAAAGCAGATTGGGAAACTCATCAAATTTTATTGAAATGCCGAGACAAGCTTTCATTCTGATGGCGGGCCCCACCTCGAAAGAGGTATTCTTCGGAAACAGGCGGATTACAAAGGAATGGGAGTCCTCAAACCCTGATTATCGGAGTTTCATCGCACTCTTTGGTGTGGCTTTCTTATAAGAGGTGCTAAGGGATAAAAACCTTGGCACCTTTCTTTTTTGCCGGCAAGGCAAAAAGTCGCCGCCGAGAAAAATGTCGGCTAAAGAGTTGACAGCTGCGGGGAAACGCATTATCTTTGCAAGAACAAAATCAACACAGAATATGCCCACAATTTCCATAGTAATGCCAGCCTACAATGTTGAACGCTACATTGCCCAAGCCATTGAAAGCGTGCAGCGACAGACATATAAGGACTGGGAACTGGTGATTGTGGATGATGCGTCAACTGACGGAACTGCCGAGGTGGTGAACCGTTATGCGCAGAAGGACGCAAGGATAAAACTGCATAAAAACAAGGAGAACAGCGGAAATTGTAGGTTGCCACGGATGGAGGCATTCAGACACACGATCGGAGAATGGATATACTATCTCGATGGGGATGATTACATTGATGATGACTGTCTTGAAAAAATGCTGCGCAGTGCGGAGAAAAGCGGAAAAGACATAGTGCTTGGACGCGTGGTGAGAGTTGACGACGCCGGACGAAAATCGAAGAGCATTCCGCCGGAAGACTTTGAAATGAGCCAGACTATAACCGGCAAAGAGGCATTATCGATGACAATAGGCGAGTGGCGGATAAGTTTCGGTGGAGAATTGTGCAGAAGACAATTGTGGGAACCGTTTGCCGATGGAGATTATAACTATTTTTGCTCGGATGAAATCGACAACCGCCGGATACTATTGAACTGCAGCGGAGTGGCTTTCAGTGATGCGACATATTACTACAGAATGGACAACAGTATATCGACCACGAGTGCAGCCAACGTGCAGAAAAGATATTTCGGGCTTCTGAACTCGGGCAATGAAATCATAGAGATGACGCTTGAAAAATGCGCTGACGATGAAGAACTTTGCAGAAAGGCCGTTGATGCACAGCTGGAGAACTTGAAGTACTTGACACTGCACTATGTGCTTCATTTCCTTAAAATCAGCGGGAGTGACAAAAAGGAGCTGCATGGGCTGCTCAAGAAATATTATGCTAAACTAATGCCTCATCGCAGGCTCATTGATGTCGGCAGAGCAGAGCAATTGCTACTGCTTCATGGCTATTGCCTGTTTATTGTGGCATGGCCGATTATTCACGAAATGAGGAAAATATTCAATAGATGACACAGCAATACCGCAGTATACTAAAGGCGACGACTATATTCGGCGGCACACAGGTAATTCAGATACTTGTGGGGCTGATTAAGGCGAAATGCGTGGCCGTGCTGATAGGGGCAGCCGGTATGGGATTGAACTACATGTATATGACATCGCTCACCATGATAATAGCCGTGGTGGGGCTGGGGCTGAACTCGAGCGTGGTGCGGGACCTGTCGCGCGCATACGACGACGGAGACATGAAGAGGTTTGCCATTGTGGCGAAGGTGTTCAGGAGGATGCTTTATGTGCTGTCGATAATCGGCATAGTGTGCGTGATAGTGCTGTCGCCTCAATTGAGCCAGTGGGCGTTTAAGGACACTAACCATGCGGGTGATTATTGCCTGCTGTCGATAGTGGTTGGGTTCATGCTGCTCACGCAGGGCAACACGGCAGTGCTAATCAGTGCGAGACGGGTGAAGGACACGGCCATGAGCACACTGTGGGGAGCAGTGGCGAATTTGGCGGTATCAATACCGTTGCTGTATTTCATGGGCATTGACGGAGTCGTGTCGGCCCTTGTGCTGTCGGCGATTGCCAATTATATTGTCACTTATCTATATGTGGCTCACGTGAAGCTGGAAAAGGTGAAGATAGTGCGCGAGCATTTTATGACTTACGGCAAAATGATGATTGCACTTGGTGCGGCCATGATATTGGCGGAAGTGGTTGGTGAGGTTTCACGATATATAATTAATGTGTATGTCACGCGATATGGAGGATTGCAGGATTTGGGATTCTTCAATGCGGGTATGCAACTCACATTTCAGGCTGTGTCGCTGATTTTTGTGGCAATGGCATCGGACTATTATCCACGGCTTGTGGCATCTCTGGCCGACCACGGCCGGATGTGCGACACGGTGAACCAGCAAGGCGAGGTGATAATGCTCCTTGCCATGCCAATACTTTCGCTTTTCATGTTGCTATCGCCAGTGATAATAGCCGTCGTGCTGAGTCAGGAATTCCATGTGATACGTGATTTTATCAGAATATTGTGCTTTGGAATGCTATTCAAGGCTGTGTCGTATTCGCTGGGATATGTGTCGTTCGCGAAAGGAGATACCAAAATATATGTTTTCTTTGAAGGACTTTACGGGAGCACTCTTAACATGATACTTGCCATTGGAATGTACTATCTGTGGGGGCTGACTGGGTTGGCGTATTCGTTTGTGGCCTACTCAGCGATATATCTGATTTCAGTGTCGATGCTGTGCAGAAAACGCTATAAATACAGTATGGACAAGAATAATGTGCGATTGGTGGGCATCTCGGTGGTATCGCTGGCGGTGATGCTGTCTCTGACATACCTGCTCAATGGAGTCGCTTACTATATTGTGGGAGGCATTCTCACGGCGGCTATTGTATATTTCAATTTAAAGAAATTGAATGAGAAGACAGGGGTGATTGCAACTATCAAATCCAAATTCGTCAGGGGCTGATTTGCATTTTCACTCGCCTTGCACAATTTTTCCCGAAGACGGATTAATTAGGCTGCGGCTCAACAAAAGCAAATTTCAAGCAGACTTGATTTGCTTTTGTGTTCGCCTTGCACTAACTTTGCACTGAATTAATATGATATGGTTATGGCTGACACTAAAGCACAATTTGATAAGGTTATCGGGATTTGCCGTGATATTTTTGTAAAGAAACTTCATGATTACGGCGCTTCTTGGCGCATTTTGCGCGTTTCTTCGCTTACCGACCAACTCTTTATAAAGGCTTCACGCATTCGCAATCTTGAACTTAACAAGGCGAGTGTGGTGGGTGAGGGCGTTTATCCTGAATATATCGGTCTGGTTAATTATGGCGTTATCGGTCTGATCCAGATTGAGCTCGGTTTCAGCGACAAAGTTGACATAGATGCAGCCACAGCCATTGAACTTTACGATAAGCATATCACTGCCGCGAAGGAATTGATGTACAAGAAAAACACTGACTATGATGAGGCATGGCGCGGTATGCGGATTAATTCTTACACTGATTTTATCCTCACCAAAATTCAGCGTGTAAAGGAAATTGAGGACATCGGCGGAAAAACATTAGTCTCTGAGGGAATTGATGCCAATTACATGGACATCATCAATTATGCACTGTTTGCGCTCATCAAACTTGAATATGGTGAAGCTTGATTTTGTAAGTGCCATCTACGATAAGCGTTGGAATAAATGGCTTGTTGTGTTTTTGCGCTTTTTTGTTGGGGCTGTATTTATCTATTCAGGGTTTGTTAAGGCTATTGACCCGTGGGGCACTGTCTATAAGTTCACTGATTATCTCATGTCATTCCATATCGGTGGTTTTTATCAGATGCTGCCTGTTCTTGCGTTTGCCCTCGCTTCAGTGGAATTCGTTTTTGGTGCTTTCATACTTTTTGGAGCCAATCGCAAATGGGCGCCGATTTTCCTCCTTGCCATGATGGCAGTTATGCTTCCGCTCACACTTTATCTTGCCATTACGGATAAAGTGGCTGATTGCGGGTGCTTTGGTGATGCTTTGGTGATAAGCAATTGGACTTCTTTCTGGAAGAATGTTGTAATCACTTTGGCTTTAGTCTATCTGCTTATTTTCAACAAGAATATCCGTGGGGCTTATAGCCCTGCCGTGCAGTGGCTGATGGCTATAGTCAGCCTTGCTTTCATTGTTGCTATTGCTGCTACTGGCTATTTCATTCAGCCATTGCTTGATTTCCGGCCTTACAAGGTTGGCACTCCACTCGTTTCTGCGTCGCAGCGTTCTGCCATGTCGATGAATCATGATGAGGCCGATGATTATCGCTTCATTTATGAAAAGAATGGCGTAACCCGTGAGTTCAGCGTTGACAGTCTTCCTGATGAGTCTTGGAAATATGTTGACCGTCGTGAGCTGGTCAAGCCTAAAGCTGCAAGTAGCAGCGGCATTTCCGTCTTTGATGAGGACGATGATGAGGTAACTGACAGCGTTGTGCCTTCTGATGGTGATGTGCTGCTCTTGCTGTTCCCTAATTTGCGCTCCATAAGTATTTCTTATACATATCTTATCAATCAGTTGAACGATTTTGCCCAGCAGCATGGCGTAGGCGTTTTTGGCTTGACTTCTGCTGGAAAAAGCGAAATTGACGAATGGGACGATTTGTCGATGGCGTCGTACGACATTTATAATATTGACGACAGCGAATTGAAGATGATTGCCCGTGGCAATCCTGCCGTGGTTTTTGTCAGGGACGGGCGTGTGGTGTGGAAGCGTACATTACGCTCCATTTCAAGCAGCAGGCTTTCGTCCATTGAGGACCTTGATTCCCTTTCCAACGATTTTAATCCTGCAAAGTCCCTTTCATGGCTGGTTTCAGCCTATTTCATAGCCATGATTTTGGTGCTAATCATCAATCATTCACACAAACTGGTGAAATTTACTTTGCGTCGCTCTCGTAAAAGTCGAAATAAAGACGTAACTTTGCACTCAAATTAGTCAAGATTATTATTTTAACAACTTTATAATTTTATATTATTATGAGAAAAAATATTGTTGCCGGCAACTGGAAGATGAACACTACAGTTCCCGAAGGCGTTAAACTTGCTTACGATGTTAACTGCGCATTGAAGAATGCTCAGCCTAAATGTGATGTCATCATCGCTGTGCCTTTCACTCACCTCGTTCCTGTGAAGATGCACATCGACACAAATATTCTTGGACTTGGCGCTGAAAACTGCGCTGATCACACCAAGGGAGCTTTCACTGGTGAGGTTTCAGCCGCTATGGTTGCTTCCACTGGCGCTTCTTACGTGATTCTCGGCCATTCAGAGCGTCGTCAATATTATGGTGAGACTGCTGCAACTCTCAAGGAGAAAGTCGGTCTTGCTCTTGAAAATGGCTTGAAGCCAATCTTCTGTGTTGGTGAAGTGCTTGCACAGCGTGAAGATGGTTCTTATTTCGACGTAATCAAAGCCCAGCTCACTGATTCTCTCTTTGACCTTTCTGCTGAGGATTTCGGCAAAATCATCCTTGCATACGAGCCTGTTTGGGCTATCGGTACTGGTAAGACTGCGTCTGCTGACCAAGCTGAGGAAATTCATGCCTTCATCCGCAAACTCGTTACTGAGAAATATGGCAAGCAGGTAGCTGAGGACACTACTATCCTTTATGGCGGTAGCTGCAAACCTTCAAATGCTAAGGAATTGTTCGCTAAGCCTGATGTTGACGGTGGTCTTATCGGTGGCGCTGCGCTCAAGGCCGATGACTTCATGGGTATTGTCAACGCTTTCTGATTATTAAGCAGAATTCAGAGGCTGCATTAATGCCTTTAGCTTTTTTGCAGCCTATTATTATCATATAAGTTACGCCCACTTAGAAATAATGGGCGTACTTATCTAATTTTTATTCGGTATGCGTAAGTTCCGTCTTTTATTATTGTCCTTTGCAGTTGTGGCTGTCAGTGGCTGCCTTTCGTTGGCCGCTTATTCCGCTTCTCCTATTGTCAATCACATTGAGCGTGATTCTGGTGGTAATGTCAAAATTCATCAGCCTGAATCTCTTGATAATCGGTTGACTCCCGAAAGGGGAGCTGCGCCTAAGTCAAATGTGGAGGAAGATAAGCCAGATAACTCTGAAAGCACAGAAGCACCGGTACATCACCGTAAAGTCATCCGCCATGTGGCTGGCTATCGCGTTCAGGTGTTTGCCGATAATAATCCGCGTACCGCTAAAAGAGAAGCACTCGTTAGGGAGCGCATCATTATCTCGCGGTTTCCTTTGCTTCAGGCATATCTTTCTTTCGATGCTCCTGTTTGGCGTTTGCGGTTGGGGGATTTCAGTTCCATCGCCGAGGCTCAGGATAATATGCATCAACTTAAAAGGGCTTTTCCAAGTTATGCCAGTGAAATGAGGGTTGTGCGCGACCGCATTAATTTATCAGTCCAATTATGATTGAAAATTCAGATATTCCAGAATCTCCTTCACAACAGCAGCTTATTGCCGAAATTGCCGAACATTATCGCAGCATTCTTCGTCTGATTGGCGAGGATCCCGACCGTGAGGGGCTTGTCAAGACTCCTTGCCGCGCTGCCAAAGCCTTGCTCGACGTAACCAATGGCTATCAGCAGGATGCTGATAAGATTTTGAAGTCGGCGATATTCGATTATGCCGGCTCAAAGATAGTTGTCGTAAAGGATATTGAGTTCTATTCTCTCTGCGAACACCATATTTTGCCTTTCTTTGGCACCATTTCAATAGGCTACATTCCCGTAGGCCATATTGTAGGCCTCAGCAAACTTGCCCGTGTAATTAATGTTTTTTCGCACCGTCTTCAGGTGCAGGAGCGCCTGACGCGTCAAATCTGTGATTCCATCACCGAATCTCTCGATACCCGTGGCGTTATAGTAATCTGTAAGGCAGGGCACTTATGCATGAAGATGCGTGGGGTGGAAAAGCAGGATTGCTCTACAGCAACAATGGAATACAGCGGTGATTTCAACGATGCCAATTTGCGTGAAGAGTTCTTCAGGCTCATTGGATAGCGGATTTTTTCAAAAATCTTGCTAAAATTTTTTGCTGATATTTGCAGGTTTCAAATATTCCATTTATCTTTGCACTCGCAATCTGAGGAAAACCTCTTTTTGTTTGTTTCGCGAAAATAGCTCAGTTGGTAGAGCGCGACCTTGCCAAGGTCGAGGTCGCGGGTCCGAGTCCCGTTTTTCGCTCTTAGTTCTTTAAAATTCTGGCGACGCTTGCATCATTAATGATGCGTAGCCATAACAATCGCGAAAATAGCTCAGTTGGTAGAGCGCGACCTTGCCAAGGTCGAGGTCGCGGGTCCGAGTCCCGTTTTTCGCTCTTGCTTTAATGACCGGGTGGTGAAATTGGTAGACACGCTACTTTGAGGGGGTAGTGGGCGAAAGCCCTTGTGAGTTCAAATCTCATCTCGGTCACTTTAAAATCGCTGATTAGCTTTCAAATAGCTGATTGGCGATTTTTTTGTGCCTATTTTGAACACCATTTTGGCGCGTTTTTGGGCGAAATGATGTAATATGATAGAATAGTGGCTCAGTAGAAATTTAGTGGGGAAGGGCAAAAATGTTAGCGATGCGGAACAGGAAGAATTTCTTGTCGGCAACGCCCCTCAAATTGGCCCTGAAGAGTTT
>JAKVKZ010000067.1 GCA_022484565.1 Muribaculaceae bacterium | reverse complement strand
TGCTTATCATTGGTTCAGCAGCAGGTGTCGTTGCAATGGGACTCGAAAAGATACCATTTATGTGGTACATGAAAAAAATATCTCTTATGGCTTTATGCGGTTATGTTGCCGGTATAGTCATAATCTATCTTGAAAGTTTACTGCCTTTCATGCTATAATAGCTGATAATAAACTTATTAAAAAGCCCTACAACATTCAAATAATTGTTCAGGGCTTTATTTTCCTACAAGATATTTTTTCGCAAATACGAAAGTGGGATAAAATTGGGACATTTAAATAATAACCTCTCCGTCCTGCATCACACTGAAAAGTGATGCAGGGCGTTGATTTTTATTTATTGTTGGATATATATCTCTTTATGGCCTTTATGGATTCTTCGGTGAGCGACTCGTAAGGAATTGCCACGAAACGAAATTTCATGCCGGAAAATGGCAACAAAAGATGATTCTTCATCGGCTGTATGCCTGAGAATTGGCTCCATTTCAATAATTCAATTCCGTTTTCCTCTCCTTTTTCATCAATGAAAATCAGGCGCAAACCTTCGTCGGTGAGTTCAGCCTTTTTTGAGAGGATGGAATAACGGCTTTCGGCAGCCAAGCCGTAATAAAAATAAAGGTATGCCAAAAGCATCGGGAAAATGATGAATACAATCATCAATGCCAATATAATGAAGTTGGAATCAATTGTTCCCAGTGCAGCCGTCGCTGCCACCACAGCAGCATAAACCCACCACCATCGGCGCAGATAGAGCGACAGCACCAATCGCATGTAGCTGCCCGCAGAAATCCGAAATGGTGTGAGAGTAATCATTATTTATTGGTGTCGAGAAAAGCAAAATAAACCGCAGCAATCAATAGTCCGAATGAAACGAGATGATTCCAATGAAAGGTCTCGCCTTTAAACAGAGAGGTGGCGAAAATGGTGAAAACAATCAGCGTTATTGCCTCTTGAAGCACTTTAAGCTGAACAAGCGTGAACGGGCCGCCATTGCCGATATACCCCATCCTGTTGGCGGGTACTTGGAAAGAATATTCCGCCAAAGCAATGCCCCATGAAAAAAGCACCACGGCAAACAGAGGCCAATGTGTGCTTATTCCAGCAGTTTGTAATTTAAGATGTCCATACCATGCAAATGTCATGAAAATGTTGGATACCACCAACATCAAAACCGTAATCAATCCAGTCTGCCACATGATTTATTTCTTCTTCTTTTTCAGTGCAGCTCTGCGCTTGTCCAATTCCAAATATCCCTGCCGATAGACTCCTTCATTGAGCGCAGAGAGAATCTGGCTGTAACCAGTGCCTTCGTCATTAAATAGTTTGCGCATATCAATATAGTGAATTCCATTGCCACGCTTAATTGGAAACACTTCATGCTTACGCTTTAATACTTTGTCGCATTGAGCTGAATGACCATTTTTGCCAAGTCCCTGAAGTGAATCAGGCACTCCGCCCTCGCCTAACCACACCGGCTGAACTTTGGCGCATGGAGGATAGCCCATTGCAATCCACATGGTGGTTAAACTTGGATTTTCACCCGGCAAAACACCTTCAATAACCACCGAAGCCGTAGTGCTGTGGCGTGGAATGAAATCCTGGTCGATTACCCACCTTGTGGTGTCGGTGGCAAAATCCTTACCTATCAGACTGTGATAGAATGAACGGCTCAAAACTTCGGTAAATGTAGCTGGCGTGATGCTGTGCGACTGCACAAAGGGACGAAGCAGATAACGCTCATTTTCTTCGCGGATGTAGCCCATTCCCTTGTCGGTACGACCACTATAGGAATAATTGGTGCGGGTGAGCACACCGCTCGGTGCGTCGCTCACGTTATAGCGTCGAAAAGTAGTATTATTGGTTTCAAAGTAAGCCCCATTGCCTTTTGCATCCATAACTCCGAAGTTGGCTTCCACGTACAAAGGTTTAGGAAGATTATTTAGCAACTTCTCAAAATCGTCAACAGTGCGGCATTTCCTCAAGGCAATGCTCATCAGACGTCCTTCTTGGTCCATGCACTCGTCGGGAATTGTGTCGTCTTTCAGATTGTAGGAAGCAGTGTTCAGGATGGCAAAGCCCTGCGAATTGAACCCTATCCACGCATTTTGGAAAAGCGAGTCGGCTGCGTTGAACAGAGCAACGTACTCGAAAGTGCTGTCGGTGGCGCAAACTCGCCCAACCTTGTTGTTAACGGCATCAGTGTCACGGTTTTTCCAGATAATCGGACGATGATTTTTTGTGGCAATCCCAGCCACAACCGCCGATGTGCAGGCGCAAACATCAAGTGCATAAAGCAGCGCTGCAAGCAATGTTATAATCGTTTTCTTCATAAACATTTCATAAAATCAGCATCAAAGTTAGGAATGAACGCTGAATTATCAAAATTTTAGCTAATTTTGTGTTCAAAGATAATGACAATAATGAAAGATTACATTTTTACACTTGAACTGAAAGTGCGTGATTATGAGGTTGATTATGAGGGTATAGTGAACAATGCGAACTACCTTCACTACCTTGAGCATACCCGCCATGAATTTTGCGACAAGGCAGGACTTTCGTTCGAGGCGATGCAGCAGGAAGGCATTGTGCCGGTTCTTAACCGAGTAGAGATTGATTATAAGGACCCACTTCGCAGCGGTGACGTGATGGAAAGCAAATTGTGGGTTGAGATGAAAGGCGTGAGATTCGTGTTTCATCAGGATATTTTCAATAAAAAGACAGGCAAACAGGCAATTAAGGCAATCGTTAGCTGCGTGTGCATTGAAAATGGTAAACTCACGCGCGGTGAACGACTTGCAGAAGCATTTAAAGAATATCTATAGGAATTTTGGACACAAATGAACTGACATATCGCATCGCTTTCGCGTCAATCCGAGGAATGGGCTACGACCTCGCGAAGAAAATCCTTGATATAATTCCGAGTGAACGCGACTTTTTCACGCTTAGCCAGCGGGAACTTCAGTCAACACTTTCATTGAAGAATAAAATCACTGAAAGCGGCTATCGGCATCAATTGCTTGAAAAGGCTGAGCATGAGGTGGAATTTGTGACAAAAAACAAAATTGGCGTGAAATATTTCACGGATGATGATTATCCTGAACGTCTCATTGACGTGAACGACGCTCCCATCCTGATTTACATGGAAGGCAAATGCAATCTTAACGCAAAGAAGATAATCAGCATGGTCGGCACCCGGAATGCCACTATTTACGGGCAGCATTTCTGCGACAAATTTATAGCCGATATTGCCGCAATGGTTGATGATGCGGTGATTGTGAGCGGCCTTGCCTACGGCATCGACATTGCCTCGCACCGCGCTGCAATCGCGAATGGGCTGCCCACTGTGGCAGTTTTGGCCCATGGGCTGAACACCATTTATCCGTCGCAGCACCGCAACGATGCCATCGACATAATTCGCCACGGTGGTGCCCTACTGACTGATTACACATCGCAAGATGCACTTCACCGAGGCAATTTCATTGCCCGCAACCGCATTGTCGCAGCAATTTCCGACTGCACGCTGGTGGTGGAATCAGCCATTAAGGGAGGTGCTTTGATAACCGCAAGACTCGCTTCAAGCTATAATCGTGACGTTTTTGCAGTGCCTGGCAGAATTTCCGATGATTTTTCGGCCGGTTGCAATAAACTGGTCCGCGACAATGAAGCTTCGCTAATCACTTGTGCCGACGATTTGATTAAGGCCATGCGCTGGGAAAAGAAAGCCAATTCTGAAGTAGCGAAGCAAAAATCATTGTTCCCCGAGCTGACGACTGAAGAAACCACAATCGTGGAATATTTGAAGAAGAATCCTGACGCGCACATCAACGCTATTTCGGCAGCGCTTGAACAACCGATGTCGCAATTGCTGAGCACTCTTGTCGATTTGGAGTTCAAAGGTGTCATAATGGTAGCTCCAGGCAATAAATATTCATTGGCCTAAAGAAATATTTGAATAAAATATTGACTTTGCGCCCTTAAATATGTACATTTGTAGTTTATTCGCAATTTAGATACATAACAACATAAACAAGAAAGCAATGGCTAAAATAATTAAAGACTCAGAAATGATCATCAATGGTGATGGCAGTATATTTCATATTCATCTATTGCCTGAGCAACTTACTGATAACATTATAATCGTTGGCGACCCCGGCAGAGTCAATATGGTCGCAGCGTTTTTCGACAAAAAGGATTTTGAAGTACAAAGCCGTGAATTTCACACGATTGGCGGTGAATACAAGGGTAAACCTATAATGTGCCTTTCACATGGAATCGGTGGCGACAACATCGATATTGTAATGACTGAACTCGATGCCCTTGCAAATATCGACCTTAAAACGCGTACTGTAAAGGATAAGTTCAGACAACTGACGATAATCAGAATCGGTACATCAGGTGGCTTGCAGCCGGAATTGCCCGTTGGATCTTCAGTTATTGCCACAAAAGGCATAGGGTTCGACGGCGTTCTCAATTTCTATAAAGGCAGAAATGAGGTCAGCGACCTTGAATTTGAAAAGGAATTCTGCAAATTCGTTGATTGGAATCCGCTTTGGGCAAAGCCATACGTTGTGGATGCTGATGCCGAACTGATTAAGCGCATCGGTCAGGATGACATGCATCTCGGCTACACCATTTCCGCAAACGGATTTTATGGTCCTCAGGGACGTGAACTTCGCTTGCCTGTTGCTGAGCCTGAATTGAACGGGAAAATTGAGAAATTTGTCTATAATGGCCGCCACGTAACCAATTACGAGATGGAAAGTGCTGCTCTGCAAGGCCTTGCAAAACTGATGGGACACAAAGCCATGACAATTTGTTCAATAATTGCCAACCGCCTGTCGTTGTCAGTCACTTCAAACTACAAGACTGCCATGCAGGACCTCGTTAAAACCGTTCTTGAACGACTGTAATTAGGCTAAATATAAAGCAAAAAAATCGGCCAACTTCAAACAAAAAAGAAGTTGGCCAATTTTATATTGCTTTGGTTTACAGTTCTATCGCATTTTCAACTTTGTCGTCGAGCAAAGCGAAATCAATCACATCCTTCACAGTCTTCACATAGTGGAATGTAAGGCCTTTCAGGTATGTGTCCTTAATCTCGTCGATGTCCTTTTTGTTCTCATGACAGATGATTATATCCGTGATGCCTGCACGCTTTGCAGCAAGAATCTTTTCCTTGATTCCGCCCACTGGCAGCACTTTCCCGCGAAGAGTGATTTCACCCGTCATTGCAAGATGGTCGCGCACTTTCCGTTGTGTGAACGATGAAGCAAGCGAAGTCACCATTGTGATGCCGGCTGACGGCCCGTCCTTTGGAATTGCGCCTTCAGGCACATGAATATGGACATTATATTTGTCGAAAAGCTCATAATTTATTCCGAACTGGTCGCTGTGCGATTTCAGATATTGCAATGCAATTATTGCCGATTCCTTCATCACGTCGCCAAGATTTCCTGTCAATGTCAGCTTTTCGCCCTTTCCTTTCGACAGCGAGGACTCAACGAACAGAATCTCTCCGCCAACGGCTGTCCAAGCCAAGCCTGTCACCACCCCCGCAAATTCATTGCCTTCATATCTGTCGCTTGAATAATCTTCAGTGCCAAGCAACTTTTTCAGGTCATCCACGGCAATTGAAGTAGGATAAGGCTCTGCCGACATTTTCATTCTTGCCACGCGCCTCAGCACTTTGGCAATTTTCTTTTCAAGTTCACGCACGCCCGATTCGCGGGTGTACGACTCAATGATTTTTGCTATTGTAGGTTTTGGAAAATCTATTTCTTTTGCCTTGTAGCCGTTTTCGATGAGTTGCTTTGGAATAAGATGCCGCTTTGCAATCTCAATCTTTTCCTCCTCAATGTAACCGCTTATCTCAATTAGTTCCATTCTGTCGAGCAATGGCTGCGACAGTTCAGAAAGAGAGTTGGCAGTGGCAATGAACAGCACTTTCGACAGGTCATAGTCAATATCAATGAAATTATCGTGGAAATGGCTGTTCTGCTCTGGGTCAAGCACTTCAAGCAGAGCCGATGACGGGTCGCCCTTGAAGTCCTGTCCGAGTTTGTCAATTTCATCAAGCACAAACACAGGATTGGAACTTCCGGCCTTGGTAAGTCCTTCAATTATCCGGCCTGACATTGCGCCGATATAGGTGCGCCTATGGCCGCGGATTTCAGCCTCGTCGTGCAGTCCGCCGAGCGACACGCGCACATATTTTCTGTTTAGCGCTTCAGCAATCGACTTGCCGAGAGATGTCTTACCAACTCCCGGAGGTCCATACAGGCATATAATCGGGGCTTTCATGTCGCCGCGCTGCTTCAGCACTGCAAGGTGTTCAAGTATGCGGTCCTTCACTTTTTCAAGTCCGTAATGGTCGTGATTGAGCTTTGCTTCAACCTTTTTCAGATTGAAATTATCCTTTGTGTATTCGTTCCAAGGCAAGTCCAACACGGATTCAAGATATCCGTACTGCACTGAAAAGTCAGGTGATTGTGGATTTAGACGCTCCAATTTCTTCAATTCTTTTTCAAAGATTTTTGCAGTGTCCTCATTCCATTTTTTCTTTTCTGCCTTTTGCTTTATCTCATTTATGTCATCGTCGAGCGTGTCGCCAAGTTCGTCCTGAATTGTGCGGATTTGCTGTTGTAGGAAGTGCTCGCGCTGCTGCTGCGAAATGTCCTCACGCGTCTTTGATTGAATGTCGGCCTTTATGGCAACGAGCTGGGCTTCCTTTGACAGCACAGAATACAGCTTGTAGGCACGTTTCTTTATGTCGGTATCTTCAAGCAGTTGCTGCTTCTGGTCAGTGTCGAAAGGAATGTTCGCGCAGAGGAAATTTATGAGATATACAGGACTGTCGATATTCTTGATGGCAAACAGCATTTCCTTTGCTCCCTCGCCTAAATTCTGCAATATCGTGAAGGTCAAGTCGCGTATTGATGAAACAAGCGCGTCAAATTCCTTGTCGCTTTTCAGCGGATGGGATTCAAAAGTCGGAGTGACTTTGCCTTTCAGATAAGGCTCGGTGGCGGTTATCGCGTCAAGTGTGAACGACATCCGTCCCTGCAAAATCACGTTTGTATTGTCGTTTGGCAGTTCAAGAATCTTGATGATGTCAGCCACTACACCAACCCCATTCAAATCCTCAAATTTAGGATCTTCCACTTCAGCGTTCTTTTGGCACACCACCCCTATCGGAATCCTCTTCTTTTGAGCCTCCGTAATCAATGTGAGTGATTTTGTCCTGCCAATTGCCACAGGCATTGTCACACCGGGGAAAAGCACCATATTGCGCAGCGGAAGGATGGGCAGGTCACCTGATTTAAGCGTTTTAATCATATTGCTCAAATCCTTGTCGTCGGCATCTCCTTTAATCTCAGCGAATATGGGCATTATGTGCGGCGTTTCGTCATTCGCGTCTGAATCAAGATTGTAATTATTGAAATCTAACATGTTTTTTGTCAATAACGTAAATAAAAATATTCTGAGAATATCAATTTAGCAAAATGTATGCCAAATTTACTCCTTTTCCATGTATCTGCAACAATATTTCTATGCTTTATTTCTCATTATTGCTATTCAGTGTGATATTTCAAGGCGTTTTCAGGAAAATTCTCGATAACTGATTTATTATTTGCCATTGAGATTAAGAAATATTACCTTTGTAGTTAAATCTGAAAGATACAAATGTATAGACTTTCTATAACAAAAGAACAATTGAGTAAACTTGACATAGTTACTTTCCCTGGCCAAGTATATGTAATCGATTCTTTAAGCAAATTAAACCCTGCCATTGCGGCACTACGAAAATATAAAGAAGTTGGCTTCGACACCGAGACGCGTCCGTCGTTCAAAAAAGGCGTCACGCACAAACCGGCTTTAATGCAGATTTCCACACCCAGTGAATGCTTTTTGTTCAGGCTCAATAAAATAGAAATTCCTGAAAAGCTGAAAGATTTCATTGAGGACGAAAACGTTAAAAAGATTGGGCTGTCGCTGAAGGACGATTTCAATGTTCTCAGTCGCATGTCGGACGTTCAGCCTGACGGATTTATCGATTTGCAGCAGCTTGTCCCCTCGTACGGAATAATTGACTCAAGCCTGCAAAAAATCTATGCGATTATATTTGGTGAGAAAATCTCAAAAAGTCAGCGTCTAAGCAATTGGGAAGCCCCTGATTTGAGCTACGGACAAAAAGTATATGCTTCAATCGATGCTTGGGCGTGCCTGAAAATATACCATCACCTCATGGGAAATCTTTTTGAGCCAAAGGATTCACCATACCAAGCCACTGAGGACAGCGTGCAATAATTGATTGTCTATTTTTCCGGCGGCAGGAATGAATCGTCGCCTGTAGTGGAATAGGCATCAGCCTTTATGCTGCAAAGCAGCTGGAGGAACGACTGAATTGAATTCGGCTCTTTTTTGTCAATCGGCACATAATTGCCGGCTGAAGATGTAGGTGAAGAAGAACCCATAGAGATTTCACCGAATTTAGTTTTGGCATCTTGTGTGCGCATGTTGGCATAAATTCCCATCACTGATTTTTTGAAGAATGCCCTTACTTGCGGGTCGCTATAAGCGAACCCGTCAATCGGCTGGAAATTCAGCATTTTGAAATACACATAATCGCCATTTGTTCCTACTGTGATTTGCTGATTGTAATATTCGTAAATGTAATCGTTACCGTCGCGCTGCGGTGCTTGGCCATAATGGCGGGCATAATTGTTTATCTGCGTGATTATCGACATCGGATTTGACGATTTCACCGCCACCACATAGTTCGACTGGTCATTGAAATTCGGATCTTGGTAAACTGCTACGGCAAGTGGACCGTTCACGCTTGCAATCGCGCCTTTCAGGTCAAAAGCAGCCATTTTAGGGTCAAGGCTCATTGTGGCAATTATTTTCTGTACCTCCTTCAATTTAAGGAGATTATTGCCGTTTACGCTCATCGACACGATGTAGTCCATCGACTTTGGTATGATTTTCAAAAATTCATCCGATGGCTTACCTGCTAATGTGTTTATTAGCTGCACATATTGGCTGTTAGGGCCAACTATTGCACTTGATTTGAAGTCGGCCTTATCCTTATTGAAAGTCAATGAGAAAGTCAGGGCCTTTATATCCGATTCAGCAATTATATTAATAAGCGGAGCAAATGTTGAGTTGCTGCTGCCAACAAGTAGTCCTGCAAGTTTCGTGATTGTGGAAGGGCGAATATATGCGCAAATGTCGCTCTCCTCCGAAAGTGCTTTTTTGGCTTCATCATTATCGGCAAAACTTTTTCCTGAATTGTTCTCAAGAACCATGCGTGCAAATGAGAATATCTTTGCATCGTCGAGCGTTACGCTTGTGAAGCGTCCTACAAACAGCTTATCATCGCCTATCAGGTAAATCGTATTTCCCGACAACATATATTTATAGCTGTCCTTGTCTTTAAAAGTGGCTGTGTTGTCCTGTTCAAGCCATTTCTGTGTCTTTTCTGCATCGTCAAGATTCGCCACCACAGCGGTGTTGAACACTGCATCGGAGAAAAACACGTAGGCATTGCTCGTGAAATCTATTCCAGATATGGGAAGTGCAGTCATCAATCGGCTTACCAACGACGCATCATTCTGATTGATGGATTTTTGCAGATAATCCGGTATTTTGATGTTGCCGGTTTCACCCAATCCTGCCTTTTCAATTATTTTCGAGGAATTGATGCAGATAACTCCAGTGGCATCGGCTGGAACCAATTTTAATAAATCATCATGACTTGAGCAAGACGTTATAAGAAATGCGCCAATCATGATGATGCATAAACGTAAGTATCTCATTTGAATCACTTATTTTAACAGCTGCAAAATTACAGCAAATAATTCAATTATGGCAGTGCGCCGTTATTTTTTATTCACATTATTTGCGTTCGTAGGTCATTTTATCGGCTTCTTCCCTTTTCAGAAATTGCCTTGAATCCCGTTTAATCATGTCGCGCAGCATCAAGTACGACAGTTCTTGGTAAGTGGTGAGCTTCACCTCACGCTCTATGCCAAGAATTTCATCCGTGAAGAATGCGCTGATAATTGCCTTTTGGTCAGAAACTTGCATTTCAGCCATTCTTCTCAGAGTTTTCGGTGTCAACACTATTGGATCTTTCATAATCAATCCTTTGATTTTAATTGCAAATTTACTTCATTAGCGTGCAAAATTTAAGCCCATTATTTTTAAATTATCATAATAAAGTGGTGCTTTTCGTAACACATTGAATGTCAAAGGTATATTCCAGCGCAATTCAGTTTTAACAAATTAATTTATGAAAATTCAATTTTATCATATATATTTGAACTGTGGATTATAAAACATATTCGTGACCATGGATTATAAAATATCAGAATTATTGCAATCACTTCTCGACCAATACAGTAGTGTAGATATGGCTGAAAGCGAATTCAAGCGCATGCTCAACGAAGATGACGAGTTGAAAAAAGCCTATTTTGATTGGTGCGAAGAGTTAGGATATTCGCCAAAGACAGGATACTCTGAATACGTGGAGGAAATCTTTGAAAGTCAAGATTCAATTTGGGATTCACTTCATGAATTTGGAGAGGGCGATGATTTATAATAGAATCGATTTGCATCAAAATGTGCGGCTACCGGCTGAATGGGAACGTCAGTCGGGTATATTGCTTGCACTGCCACATAAACTGACAGATTGGAATTACATGCTTGATGAAGTGCTGTATTGCTACAGACATATCATCGCCAGCATCATTGAGGATGAACCGGTTTTACTTGTGGTTGACGACATTAATGAGGCAAAAAGCAAACTTGCCGGATTGGACCTTAACCGGATAATATTCCACTCGATTGGCACTAACGACACTTGGACAAGGGATTATGGCCCTATTCCGCTAATGGTTGATGGCAAACCTGAACTCTGTGATTTTCTCTTCAACGCTTGGGGTATGAAATTCGCAGCCGACAAGGACAATCTTGTAACATCTTTGCTTGCCGATAACGGCGCATTTACATGCCCGATAAGGAATCACAGAAATTTTGTGCTTGAAGGCGGCTCAATTGAAAGTGATGGCAACGGTACGTTGCTTACCACATCGAATTGTCTGCTGTCGCCTAACCGCAACGGTGCTTTTCACAAAAGTGATATTGAAGTTTTCCTTAAATCTGCCCTTGGAGTGGAAAATATCATTTGGCTCAATCACGGGGCACTTTCAGGCGACGACACTGACGGGCACATCGACACTTTGGCTCGGTTTGTACCCAATGACAGGATTGCATACGTCGCAAGCGATGATGCCGCTGATTTCCATTATGAGGAACTAAAATTAATGGAACGTGAATTGGCCTCATTCACAAATAAGGATGGCAAGCATTACGAATTGGTCAAGTTGCCTCTCCCCGACCCCGTATTCGATGAAAATGGCGAGCGGTTGCCAGCCACTTACGCGAATTTCTTGATAATGAATCATCAAGTGCTTGTACCCACATATAGTCAGCCCAAAAAGGATGAGATAGCAATGGATATTATCAGGCAATTATTCCCCGAGAGAAAAGTGGTCGGAATTGATTGCTCACCGTTAATCAAACAACATGGCTCGCTGCATTGCTCAACTATGCAGCTGCCTGAAAATGCATTGAAATTATGAAAATCGGAATTATTCAACAGAAAAACGAGTGCAACACTGCTGTAAATCGTGATAGAATTGCTTCTAAGATAGCCGTTTTGGCAAAGCAGGGTGCGGAACTGATTGCGCTTCAGGAACTGCACGATTCCCTATATTTTTGCCAGACTGAAGATGTTTCAAACTTCGACCTGTCCGACACCATTCCGGGTAAGGCGAGCGACTTTTATTGTGAAGTGGCTAAAAGGAATAATGCTGTTCTTGTCACTTCCCTTTTTGAGAAGCGCACTGCGGGGCTGCATCACAACACTGCCGTCGTCATAGAGAAAGACGGGACGATTGTAGGCAAATACAGAAAAATGCACATTCCTGATGACCCTGCATATTATGAAAAGTTCTATTTCACACCCGGTGATTTGGGCTTTGAGCCTGTCAATACTTCGGTGGGACGGCTTGGCGTTATGGTTTGTTGGGACCAGTGGTATCCTGAAGCTGCAAGGATAATGGCGCTAAAAGGCGCACAGATATTAATTTATCCAACTGCCATTGGCTGGGAAAGTTCTGACACAGCAGAGGAGCAAGACCGCCAAACTGAGGCGTGGGTAACAATTCAGCGTTCTCATGCCATTGCCAACGGCATTCCTGTGGTGGCAGTGAACCGCGTCGGCACGGAAATTGACCCTACTGGCGTCACTGCCGGAATAAACTTTTGGGGCAACAGCTTTGTGGCAGGCCCACAAGGTGAAATGCTCTATAAGGCAAGCAAAAGCAGCGAAGACGAGCACATCGTCGATGTGGATTTGAAGCGTACTGACACAGTCAGGCACTGGTGGCCATTTATGCGTGACCGCAGAATCGACGCCTACAATGATATTCTAAAAAGATATTCTGATTGACGGCTTCATCAGAATGTGAAGTGCAGTGCGACTCTTAATCCGCTTTTGTCAATCCCGGGATTTTCACGGTAAGTCAATCGCCACACATAATCCAATCTTAGAAACGTGAGAATATTATCAAGCCCCACGCCTACTTCCATGTAAGGCTCTTTCTTCATGGTTTGGCAACGTGCATTGGTCGGATAACGGAACAGTTCATTATTGTATTCCGGATTATTCTTGTCATTCAAATCGCCATAAATGCCTCTAAAGGAAACCACCTCGCGTAATTTCAGATATTTGATAAGTGGCAGCCTGTTCATCAATGCGCCATTTATCCAATATGTTATGTCCCACGAAATATATTGGTCGTTCATGAATTCCATGGCATTCATCAGTGAGTACGACTCTGGCTGCACTGTGTACGACAGGTTGGCATTTGGAATTAGCAGATTAGGATATGGCACCCTGCTCCACACTTTTCCGGCCTTTAGGATCACGTCGGTGTAGCCGAAAGCGGAAAACCAAAATCGTTTCTGAATGCTCATCTCAGTTTTGTTTATCATGTAGCGGTTGCCCAAAAATCCTTTTGGCGCAATAGTTTGTGTCACTGAGAACACTGGTGCGTCAAGGTTTATAGGAATACGGAATGTCTTTGTCTGATAGAATTTCTCACCCGGAGCATATCGCAAAGTGGTGTAGAATGAAGTTTCCTTATAATTCCTGTAAATGTTGCCGAATCCGTCTTCAAACGGCATGAATTTCGAGGCATATTCAATGTTGTTTTCCACGCCCGCAGTGACGGAGAATCCGCATTTTGTTTCAAGTTTATATTCCAGTTTCGAGCGGCGCAGATATGTCATCTTGTCGTCCTTTTGCCGTTTCCATGCCAAAAATATATTATCAGTGTTGGTGTACATGTAGTGTTGGCCTAATTGGTCAACGTCATAACTGTGCAGCAGTTTTATTGAATGAATCGGGAATTCCATTGAGTGATATTTCTTCTTGTTGAAGGAATATTCCAGTTCACCGCTGTATTTCAGTTTCTCGTCACTTGTGCCGTAGGCAAGATAACCGCGTGAAAAGAGGTGGTCGTTCAGATAAGCCGTTGTCAGTCCACCTACCCTGAACCGCGTGCCTTCAAGCGCGTTTCCGCTTATCATTGTGTTCAGCGGGCCGAAATCGAATTTGCTGCATGTGTCGGCGGTGTGCACATATCCTGTCACAAGTGCCACCACTGCCTTCTCTCCCCAGTAGAATGCCGGAACTTCGCGAAGCCTTGCCAAAAGTCGTTTAAGGGTGTTTTCTCCTTTCTTTATCGGAACTCGCCTATTCTCGTTCCAGAACTCATCAGGCATATAATTGGCATCATCAGTCACTATCTGTTTGCCTTCCTTGCTGAATATCGCCAAGTTTTCAGGCTGTTTGAAGCTGAAATCGCTGTACATTGTCATCCTTCGGGCATAAAGTCCCTGAGTTGACGGCAGCACCTGAAACTCCACTGTCATGTCGTCTTTTGTTTTAAGCCGTGAGCCATCGGATGCTTTTTCAAATTCCTGTTCTATGTAAATGCTTTGCACATAATTCAGGTTTATGGCTTTCGGCACGTTCAATATCACTTTCTTAATGAAATAAGTAGTGTCGTTGGCTGGAACATATATTCTGCCGGTAAACCCGAAGGCCTCTGCAGTGTGAGGCGCGAAACTCAAATCTATGCATTTCACTCCGTCAATTTTCACAGTGTCGTTCAGATAATATTTATAGAAATTTGTGCCGATGGCTGACAGCGGGCTGACAAAGCGGTTCTGCATTATGTTCACATCGTTGCCGAATATGTCAACTTCCCTGAACACGTCTTCCAGAAAACGCTTAACGCTCTCTTCATCAAACATTTCATCCACTCCGGCGTGCTTCAGGCCTATCACCAATTCTTTTTCCGCATGTGGATTCTTGCGGTTGTAAATATCACTTACCTGCTCTTTCACCGACAGGTTCAATATCGGTTTCCCCGACACTTCCGATGTGTCGAGATATTCATTGATGAATTTGAACTTGTTGAACACCCATTTTTCCTTGCCTTTGTTGGAAAAATCATTCAGCCCGCAAGTTATTTTATTGTATTTCTGATAGCTGAAGTAGTCGTTGCTGTGCGGGTCGTGCATGTGCTTCCTCGCCATTAGCTTTTCCACAAAATCAACTGCCGGATTATTCTTTTTCGAATACTTTTCCCTTTTTGGCTTTACCACAACTTCTTTCAAAGCCACACCCGTAGGTTGCATTTTGATGGTTATGTTGTTGTCCTTCCCCTTGTTCACGTACACCTCTTTATTTCTGTATCCCATTGTGGAGATGCTTAAATCAATGAAATTATCTGAGGTTGAGATGCTGAATTTCCCGTTTTCGTCGGCCATAACGCCATTATCCGACCCTTTCAGCATTATCGCCACGTATGGTATGCCTTCGTTTGTCGTTGAGTCGACCACCACACCTTTTATGTTTGTTTGCGGCCAGCTGCGGTTTTGGGCTTCAGTCCGAACAGAATTCAGACAAACGGTTATCAATAATATTAATATATAGCTTGTTCTTTGTAGCATTGCAATCCATTAATGAGTTCTGCCATCATCGTGCCGGAAAAAATTATTGGCTGCAAAATTACGAAGAATTTTATTCCATATATTGTGCAATTTATCCTAATTGTTGTCTTTAATCACTGATTTACAACAAATAGGCTGTTCCAAATAGCCAAATTTGAGGTCAAAATGAGAAATGCAGTGAAACTCTAAGACCACTCTTGTCGATGCCCGGATTATCGCGGTAAGTCAAGCGCCAAACGTAGTCGAGGCGCAGGAATGTCAATATGTTGTCAAGTCCAACGCCAAATTCCATGTATGGCTCTTTCCCCATCACTTGGCAACGCGCATTCAGCGGGTATCTAAACAAATCATTATTGTATTCTGGATTGTTGTCCTCTTTCAACTTTCCGTACAGACCTCTGAACGACACCACTTCGCGCAGTTTCAGATATTTCACAAGCGGCAGCCTGTTCATTATTGCGCCGTTTATCCAATATGTTATGTCCCACGACAGATATTGATCGTTCACAAATTCCATTGCATTCATCAGTGAATATGATTCAGCTTGAACAGTGTACGAAAGGTTGGCGTTTGGCAAAAGCAGATTCGGATATGGCACCTTGCTCCAAATCTTCCCTGCTTTCAAAATCACATCGGTGAAACCGAAAGCCGAGAACCAAAAGCGCTTTTGAATGCTCAGTTCCGTCTTGTTCAGCGTGAACATGCTGCCCATAAAGCCTTTCGGTGCGTAAGTCTGAGTGAGTGTAAACACTGGCGCGTCAAGGTTTATCGGTATTCGTTCCGACTTTGTCTGATAGAATTTCTCCCCCGGGGCATATCTCAAAGTAGTGTAGAATGCTGCTTCCTTATAATTGCTGAACACATTTCCATATCCGTCCTCAAATGGCAAATACTTTGATGCGTATTGAATGTCGTGCTGAAGTCCGGCTGTCACGGAAAAGCCTCCCTTCGACTCGAATTTATATTCAAGATTTGTTCGTCGCAGATATGTCATCTTGTCATTCTTTTGCCGCTTCCATGTTAGGAATATGTTGTCCATATTCGTATAGGAATAATGCTGTCCCAATTGGTCAACGTCGTAGTTGTGCGACAATTTGAATGAATTTATAGGAAATTCCTTTGAATGGTATTTCTTTTTGTTGAATGAATATTCCAGTTCCAAATCATATTTCAATTTTTGGTCAAGGAATCCGTATGCCAGATAGCCTCTTGAAAACAGATGGTTATTGAGGTATGCGGTCGTCATGTAGCCTGCTTTCAATCGGGTGCCTTCAAGTGAGTTTCCGCTTATCGTCGTGTTCATCGGCCCGATGTCTATTTTGCTGCATGAGTCTGCCGTGTGTATATATCCCGATACCAATGCCACCACAACCTTTTCGCCCCAATAGAACACAGGATATTCCCTCATTCTCGACAACAATCGCTTCAGCATGTTTTCACCTTTCTTTATAGGAACTTGCCGATTTTCTTTCCAAAATTGGTCGGGCATGAAGTTTGCGTCTTCCGCCACAATCTGATTCCCCTCTTTTCCGAACATATCGGTGTTTTCCGGCTTTTCAAAACTGAAATCCTTGTACATTGTCAGTCTTCGCGTGTACAGCCCTTGCGTCGATGGCATCATCTTGAATTCCACCGTCATGTCATCCTTTGTCTTCAGCCTTGACCCGTCGGCTGCTTTTTCAAACATCTGTTCTATGTAGATGTTTTCCACATAGTTAAGATTTATCGCTTTAGGCACATTAAGCCTGATTTTCTTTATAAAATAGGTTGTGTCGCCCACAGGCACATATATTCGGCCTGTAAATCCGAATCCTTCCGCAGTGTGCGGTGCAAAACTCAAATCGACGCATTTCACTCCGTCAACCGCCACAGTATCGTTCAGATAATATTTATAGAAGTTCGTACCAATAGCAGATAGCGGGCTGACAAACCTTTTCTGCATGATATTCACGTCGTTGCCGAAAATGTCAACCTCTCGCAATATGTCTTCAAGGAATCGTTTAATGCTTTCTTGGTCGAACATTTCATCCACTCCGGCTTGCTTGATGCCTTTCACCACTTCTTTTTCGCTATGCGGATTTTTTCGGCTGAAAACATTGCTCACCTGCTCTTTCACCGATAGGTTCAGTATCGGTTTTCCCGATATTTCAGAAGTGTCAAGGTAATCTGTCAGGAATTTGAATTTGTTGAACACCCATTTTTCTTTACCCTTATCTGAAAAGTCGTTAAGTCCACAGGTTATCTTGCTGTATTTCTGATAGCTGAAATAGTCGTGGTTGCGAGGGTCGAGCATGTGTTTCCGTGCCATC
>JAKVKZ010000066.1 GCA_022484565.1 Muribaculaceae bacterium | reverse complement strand
TCTTAACCACGCCGCACACTCTGATTGGTCGGTTCAGCTTTTTGCGTACATAAAGCGCCAGTTCGCTGTCGTCAAGTTCTTTTGTCCCTACATATCTGGTGTACAGACGGTCGTGAAGGAAATGAATCATTTCTCTCAAATCCTCAATCGTATATTTGCCTGAATCAATTTTCTTGATGTATGCATCAATCTGTTTTTGCAGCATGACGAGGTAGCCACCGATTATTTTCTTGTATTTCACGGTTATATCACGCAATTTGCGAGGAACCACATTGTCAATATTCTTCACAAATACCACATCGGCGTTTATGTCATTGAGGTTTTCAATCAATGCGCCGTGTCCCGCTGGCCGGAACAGCAATTTTCCGTCTTCATCGCGGAATGGCGTATTGTCCATATTCACTGCAATAGTGTCGGTCGAAGGCTTTTGGAACGACATTGTCACTTCAAACTTCACGCCCCACTCCTTTTCCACTTGCGGAACTTTCGCAGCTATCATTTTCTTGAATTCTGCCTCATGTTCAGGCGACACTGTGAAATGTATGTGTACCGTACCTTTTGAATCGGTTGCATATTGAGCGCCTTCTTCCAGATGCTCCTCAAGTGGTGAATGCACTCCGTTTGGCACTTTGTGGAATTGCAGCAGGCCTTTTGGCAGACCGCCATAGTTCATTCCTTCAGGCTCAATCAGCATCTTTACCACGTCAATTTGCCGGTTTTCTGCGATTAGACTTTTAATGTCTTTCCCAAGCACTTTTTTGCAGGTCTCATTTAAAGTCGGGTAAAATGCGAAATTCTCAATCTGTGCGAAAAACTGCTTCATGAAATCAGTTTTAGGCTCATTTTCACCGCCCGATACGAATGCGAACAGATTCTTAAACATTCGGCTTGCAGCGCCCGAGGCTGGCACGAATTTCTCTACACTTCCTCCAGCCGACAAGAAATTGTTCCACGTAGTTTCGCAATTGTTCTGTTCTTCAGCCGTTAAACGTGTTATTCCGTCGCCAACAGTAGCTACCGACTTGATTTTAAGAAACGGAAAACCGCTCTTGAATCTTGCTAATTGTTCTTCAATCATCTCAGGTGTTATACCCTTCTCTTTGATTACTCTAATATCTTCTGAGTTCAACATAATTTTATAATGGTTTTAAGAAACATTTTTTTGAGTTATCAAAAATAGCTAATTTTTTGCTTTCTATTGCCCACATTAGCAAGAAAAATCTTATATTTGTTTGCATTATCTGTAATTTAAGGCAAGAATGGAAGAAGGATATTTCAATATAGAAGAGAAATCGCTGGTAGTTGAACAATGTAAGAAGCTGATTGGCAGCGTAAAGGACTTGATATCACTTAGCGACATCAATAATGTTCATTCCATTATAAAGAATGGCGTTCTTCAGGATTATTATCATCGCGATAAATATGGCATCAATCCCACCACGAGGAATCTTTCTACCGCACTGCTTGTCACCGAATATATTGGTCCCGACCGTAACATGGTTATCGCCATTTTGCTTTACAACCTTTGTAAATCGGGATTTATCTCAATTGGGAAAATAAATGATCTGTTCGGCGCTGATGTTGAAAAGATGGTGAGTGGTCTGATTAAGGTGTCGGAACTTTACCAAAAGCAGGCTGCCGTTGAGGATGAGAACTTTCGCAATCTTCTCATTACATTTGCTCAGGACATTCGCGTTATCATCATCATGATTGTTGACCGCCTTGGCATTATGCGCATCATCAATCATCATCCTAACGAGAAATTCGTTTACGATATTTCTAAGGAGGCTCGTTATCTTTACGCTCCTCTCGCCCATCGGCTCGGACTTTACACGATTAAATCAGAACTTGAAGATTTATCGCTAAAATACATGAACAGAACTATCTACACACAGATAGCTCATAAATTGAATGCCACTAAAACCGACCGTGAGCAGTACATTGATAATTTCATAAAGCCGGTGAAACTTGCCCTTGAAAAGGCAGGCCTGAAGTTTGAAATCAAGGGCCGCACCAAGAGCATCAATTCCATTTGGCATAAAATGCAGGTGCAGAACACCGACATCGACCATATCTACGACCTCTTTGCCATCCGCATCATTCTCGACACTCCTGTTGAGCGCGAAAAGGCTGATTGCTGGGTAGTATACTCGATTGTCACGGATATGTACACCGCCAATCCTGCCCGACTTAAAGATTGGCTCACCATTCCGAAATCGAATGGCTATGAGTCGTTGCACATCACAGTTAATGGCCCGGGTGAGCGTTGGGTGGAAGTTCAGATTCGTAGTCGCCGAATGGATGAAATCGCCGAAAGCGGACTTGCTGCTCACTGGCGATACAAAGGCATAAAAAGCGAGAAAGGTCTTGATGAATGGATGAATAATGTCCGCGACCTACTCGAAACTGAGAACGGCACTGAGCTGATTGAAATGATGAGTCGCGTGAAAATGGACCTATATAATAAAGAGGTGTTCGTTTTCACTCCAAAGGGCGACTTGTTTAAGTTGCCGATGGGCGCCACCATTCTTGATTTTGCCTTCCAGATTCATTCGCGGATAGGCTGCACGTGCACTGGTGGAAAAGTTGATGGTAAGAACCAGAAAATCAACTATAAGCTGAAAAGTGGCGACACTATAGAGATTCTCACTTCAAATCAGCAATCGCCTAAACTTGATTGGCTGAATTTTGTTGTCACATCAAAAGCCCGCAACAAAATCAAGCAGGCTGTCAATGAAATGCGTTTCAAGGCTGCGGAACTTGGCAAAGAGCTTATTCAGCGCCGATTCAAGAATCGTAAAATCGAAATTGATGAGGCCATAATGATGAAGGTCTTCAAGAAGTTGGGTTTCAAGACTGCAACCGACTTTTTCGATGAAGTGGAGAACCTCGACATCAACAATATAATCGACACTTATCTGTCGTTTGAAAAGAAAGATGTTGAATCACAGATAGCACCGGTCACTGCCAAGAATTTCGTGCTTCAGCAGGCGCCTGAAAAGGAATCCGATTCCAGCGAGGTGCTTGTCATCGGTGAAAATCTGAAAGGCATCAACTATAAGCTCTCAAAATGCTGCAATCCTATTTATGGTGACGACATTGCAGGTTTTGTGGCTTCCGACGGTGCAATCAAAATCCACCGTTCCAATTGCGGTAACCTGAAGCATCTTATCCAAAAATATCCATATCGCAAAATTGATGTGGCATGGTCAGGTAAGGTGGGTTCGCAATATGCTGTCACATTGCGCATTGTTGGTCAGGACGACATCAGCATTGTCACCAACATCACGTCGGTTATTTCAAAAGAGGAAAATGCCACATTGCGCAACATTTCAATTGATTCCAACGACGGACTGTTTCAAGGCATTCTCGTTCTTGGGATTAACGACCGCAATTCTTTAAATGAGATTATTAAGAAGATTAAGAACGTAAAAGGTGTAAAAGATGTTCAAAGAAGTGATAATTAGCCGTTTGCTCTTGGTTCTGCTGTTTTCAGCGTCAATTATGGTCATCGCCTCATGCAATGGCGGTAACAAGATTGAGGAACAGGCGGCATCAATGATAAGCACTGCCCAAAGTTTGTACGACCGCCAACTTTACGATAGTGCAATCCATGTGATTGACAAGATGCAGAAGGATTATCCTTCCGCTGTGGAGCCGTTCCGTAAAGGCATCCGTCTCCGCACTCTTGCCCATGAAAAGAAAGCCATTGAGGAAATGCAGAAAAACGACAGCATAATCGCAGCTAATGAGGCAATTGTGATTCATCTCCGCTCTGTTCCTGGCGGTACCGGCACTTCACAATATTTCAGGGCTATGGCTGAAGGTAAAGAAGCCACTATCCACAAACTGTTTCTTGCCAAAAAACTCGCTCTTGCCCGTAAACAGGTTGAACAGACCAAGTCGTTATCGGAAAGTACCGAAGAAAAGTCAAAATAGAGTCCACAATGCCGATTACGCAACAAATATTTCTTGAAATTCAACGCTTATATTGTGTAAATCAAAATATTTCACTAACTTTGCACCGCTTTTAACGAAGCATTTTATTATTAATTAATCAATTTTTTATGAATCATTACGAAACCGTTTTCATTTTGACTCCCGTTTTATCTGATGACCAGATGAAGGAAGCGGTAGAAAAATTCAAGGCTCTTCTCAAGGAGAATGATGCCGTGATTGTGAATGAGGAAAATTGGGGCTTGCGCAAACTTGCCTATCCTATTCAAAAGAAATCTACCGGATTTTACAATTTGTTGGAATTTGATGCTGACCCTACAGTGGTCAAGAAACTCGACACTGCTTTCCGTCGCGACGAGAAAGTTATCCGTTTCCTCATTTTCCATCTTGATAAATTTGCTGCTGAATACGCAGTTAAGAGAAGAAGTCTCCGCAGCGCCAACAAAGCTAATGCTGCTGCCGCACCTGCCGAAGACAAAAAAGAAGCTAACGAAATTAAGAAGGAGAATTAATCATGGCACAGACTCAATCAGAAATCAGATATCTCACTCCACTGTCGGTGGATGTTAAGAAGAAGAAATATTGCCGTTTCAAGAGAAGTGGCATCAAGTATATCGACTACAAGGACCCAGAATTCTTGAAGAAATTCCTTAACGAGCAGGGTAAGATTTTGCCTCGCCGCATCACTGGAACTTCCCTCAAATTCCAAAGAAGAGTTGCTAAGGCTGTTAAGCGTGCCCGTCAACTCGCATTGCTCCCATTTGTAACCGACTTGATGAAATAATTTAATAAGGAGGATTAAGAAATGAAAGTTATATTAAAAGAAGATATTTCCAACCTTGGTTACAAGGACGATGTTGTCGAGGTTAAGGACGGTTATGGCCGTAATTACCTCATCCCTCAGAAAAAAGCCGTCATTGCTTCTGAATCAGCCATGAAAATGCTTGCTGAAAACCAGAAACAGCGCGCTCACAAACTTGCTAAGATTAAGGCTGATGCTGAAGCAGTAGCTGAAACTTTGAAGGACGTTACTTTAACTATTGGCGCCAAGACAAGTTCCACTGGCACAATCTTCGGTTCAGTCAACAATATCCAAATCGCTGAAGCTCTTGAGAAACTCGGTCATAATATAGATCGTAAGCTCATCTTCGTTAAGGACCAGATTAAGGAAGTTGGAAGTTACAAGGCTATCATTAAGCTTCACAAGGAAGTTCAGGTTGAAATTCCTTTCGAAGTCGTTTCTGAATAGTTCTAAGTTACATAGCATAAAAAAAGCGCTCTGCCTTATGGTGGAGCGCTTTTTATGTTTATGACATCGTCTCAAATGATGATTTACTGCATATTTAATTATTTTTCTTAATAAATTCCTTATTTATTGTATTTCCGAATCGAGTAAGTATTATATTGCCGACTGGGTCACCTGCTTTAATCTTCTTTACAGTCAAATTCTGTAAGGAATCAGTTAAGAGTTTGTGGCGTGCAAAAAGTTTCTTTTCAATGCTGTCGGTCATGGCAGAATCAGCAGCAATTTTTTTGTATTTCTGCCAAATCGCCTTTTTCGCGTTCATTATATTATGGCGTTGCCTTAGATAACTGAAATAGCTATTATTGTAAATTCCGCCTTGAAGTTGAAATATTTTGTAGCACACAACCGAATCCTTGCGCACATAGCTTATGTTCATGCTAATGTTTCCGTCTTCAAGTACAAAAAAATATGGTTCTTTGTCATTATTGAATTTCAAAAATGCGGGTAATGCCCTATTCGTCTCGCCGGAGAAGCTCACCGATTTATCTTTTAAAGCCTTAGTTCCAAGGATTCTGATGGAGCCATAGTCGGGTTCAACGGCATAGAGTGTTGCACTGTCAGCCTTCATTTCTCCACCGATAGTGCAGTTGAAATCATAGTAATTCTTATTGACATCCGTGCTTTCGTTTGCGCAGCTCGTCAAAATCATTAATAATCCTATGAAAGTTATGATTTGTTTCATTAATCGCCTCGTTTTTATATTGCAAAGGTAACTATTTTTTATCATCTTATATTTGAACAATATTCCAATAAAATAAAATTATTTCAAACATAATGCAATATTATTCCAAATATTCTTTGCATTTTGATATTAAATTATTAATTTTGCCACGCATTTTGCAAATCAATAAACAATATAAATAATTATGTGTGGAATTGTAGCAGTTTTCGGGACTAAGCCCGATGATAAGGAAATGAGGTTGGAAGTCCTCAAAATGGCAAAGAAAATCAGGCATCGTGGCCCGGACTGGTCAGGAATATATTGCGGAAAAAGTGCTATAATGGCTCATGAGCGTTTATCAATAGTTGACCCGCAATCCGGTAAGCAGCCGCTAAAGAACAAAGAAGAAAACGTTATTCTTACTGTGAATGGCGAGATTTACAATCATCAGCTTATTCGCGACGATTTTAAGGGAGAATATGAGTTCCTAACAGGAAGTGACTGCGAAGTTATTATTCCACTCTATTTAAAATATGGCATTGATTTTCTTGAAAGGCTAAGCGGCATCTTTGCCTTTGCACTTTATGACGAGAAGAACGATTTCTATATGGCAGCCCGCGACCCAATCGGTGTGATTCCGCTATATATGGGAACCGACAATCAGGGACGAGTATATTTCGCTTCAGAACTGAAGGCACTTGAAGGCAAATGCTCCTCTATCGAGCCGTTCCTGCCCGGACACTATTACGACAGTCGGACACGGAAGATGACACGCTGGTACAAGCGCGATTGGGAGAACTACGAAAATGTGAAGAACAACCAATCGAGCATTCCGATTCTACGGAACGCACTTGAAGCAGCGGTGAAACGGCAGCTGATGAGCGATGTGCCTTACGGAGTACTGCTTTCAGGCGGACTTGACTCCTCTATTATATCAGCGATTGCCGCCAAATATGCGCCGAAACGTGTGGAGAGCGGTGGACGTCAAGAGGCATGGTGGCCAAGGCTTCATTCATTCGCTGTTGGGCTTAAAGGCGCACCCGACCTTGTGGCAGCCCGTAAAGTGGCCGAGCATATTGGAACTGTACATCATGAAATTAATTATACAATTCAGGAAGGCATTGATGCACTGCGTGATGTGATATACTATATTGAAACTTACGATGTTACGACCGTCAGGGCTTCTACACCTATGTACTTGCTTGCACGTGTAATCAAGTCGATGGGTATCAAGATGGTGCTTTCGGGCGAAGGAGCTGACGAAATATTTGGAGGATACCTTTATTTCCACAAAGCGCCAAACGCAAAAGAATTCCACGAAGAGACCGTGCGCAAACTGAAGAAACTGCATCTTTATGACTGCCTGCGGGCAAACAAGTCACTTGCTGCATGGGGAGTGGAAGGCCGTGTGCCATTCCTTGACAAGGAATTTCTTGATGTGGCTATGCGGCTCAACCCTGAGGACAAAATGATAAAGGAAGGAAAAATGGAAAAGTGGATTTTGCGCAAGGCATTCGAGGACATGATTCCCGAAAGCATAGCATGGCGGCAGAAAGAGCAGTTCTCCGACGGCGTTGGCTACGGTTGGATTGATTCTCTTAAAGCGCTTACTGCATCGCAAGTGACTGATGAGATGATGAAAACGGCTCACCGCCGTTTCCCAATCAACACGCCGCTAAACAAAGAGGAATATTTCTACCGCACAATTTTTGAGGAGCAATTCCCGTCGCAAACTGCTGCAATGTGCGTGCCGTCAGTACCGTCAGTGGCCTGTAGCACAGCTGAAGCTCTTGCATGGGATGCATCATTTAAAAACATGAACGACCCATCTGGCCGTGCTGTAAAAGCTGTGCATAATGACGCATACAAATGATTGAGCTATAATAATTAATGACACAAAAAAATGAGTGGGGCGGATTTTTGAGATTCGCCCCACTCTATTTTTATTGTTATCCTTTTATTGGACTATTTCACTTCTTCAAAAGGAACATCAGTTACATCATCTTTGCCACCATTGCCACCCTGAGGGCCATTGTTAGGCTGAGCATTTGCACCTGGATTTGCACCCGGCTGAGGACCAGCTTGTGGACCACCTTGCTGAGCGCCTGCGGCATTATACATGTCCTGCGATGCAGCATGGAACACAGTTTCGAGTTCGCTCTTGGCAGCATCAATGGCTGCGACGTCCTGATTCTTGTGAGCCTCTTTCAACTTGTTGAGTGCAGCCTCAATTTGAGCGCGCTTGTCAGCTGGAAGTTTGTCACCAAGGTCTTTCAGGCTCTTTTCTGTCTGGAAAATCAAGGCATCAGCTTCATTAATCTTGTCGATGCGTTCCTTTTCCTTTGCATCTGTTGCAGCATTTGCAGCAGCTTCATCCTTCATCCTTTGGATTTCAGAATCGCTAAGACCGCTTGAAGCCTCAATCCTGATGCTCTGTTCCTTGCCTGTAGCCTTATCCTTTGCGGAAACGTTCAATATACCGTTAGCATCAATTTCGAAAGTAACCTCAATTTGCGGCACACCACGAGGAGCTGGAGCAATTCCATCCAAGTGGAACTTACCGAGAGTCTTGTCATCCTTTGCCATTGGGCGTTCACCCTGAAGTACATGGATTTCAACAGATGGCTGATTATCAACAGCAGTTGAGAATGTCTCGCTCTTACGTGTAGGAATTGTTGTGTTGGCATCAATCAATTTGGTCATTACGCCACCAAGAGTCTCAATACCTACTGACAATGGAACTACATCAAGCAAAAGCACGTCCTTAACCTCGCCTGTAAGCACACCGCCTTGAATTGCGGCACCGACAGCGACAACCTCATCAGGGTTAACACCCTTTGAAGGAGTTTTGCCAAAGAAACGCTCAACAATTTGTTGAACAGCTGGAATACGCGTTGAACCACCGACCAAAATCACATCATCAATTTCTGAAGCCTGAAGACCTGCATCTTGCAATGCCTGTTCGCAAGGTTTGATGGTTGATTGAATCAAATCATCGCAAAGTTGCTCAAATTTCGCACGTGACAATGTCTTTACAAGGTGCTTTGGAATACCATTGACCGGCATGATGTAAGGCAAGTTGATTTCAGTGCTTGCAGAGCTTGAAAGTTCAATCTTAGCCTTTTCAGCAGCTTCCTTCAAACGTTGAAGTGCCATTGGATCCTTGCGGAGGTCAACGCCTTCGTCCTTCTGGAATTCGTCTGCAAGCCAATCTATAACGCGATGGTCGAAGTCATCACCGCCAAGGTGAGTATCACCATTTGTTGATTTAACCTCAAACACACCATCACCAAGTTCAAGAATAGAAATATCAAATGTACCGCCACCAAGGTCAAAAACTGCAATCTTCTTGTCCGACTTCGATTTATCAAGGCCGTATGCAAGTGCTGCTGCGGTAGGTTCGTTGACAATACGTTTCACAGTCAATCCTGCGATTTCACCGGCTTCCTTGGTCGCTTGACGCTGTGAATCGTTGAAGTATGCAGGAACGGTAATCACGGCCTCTGTTACGCTCTGTCCAAGATAATCTTCAGCAGTCTTTTTCATCTTTTGAAGAATCATTGCGGAAATCTCTTGCGGAGTATAATCACGTCCATCAATTTGAACACGTGGTTGGTTGTTTGCACTCTGCACCACTTTATATGGCATACGTGAAATTTCCTTAGTGACCTGGTCAAAGGAGTTTCCCATGAAACGTTTGATGGAATACACTGTGCGGGTCGGGTTAGTAATGGCCTGACGTTTTGCAGGTTCACCTACTTTACGTTCGCCACCGTCAACAAAAGCCACAATTGAAGGAGTAGTGTTACGTCCTTCACTGTTTGGAATCACAACTGGGTTATTACCCTCAAGTACTGCAACGCATGAGTTGGTAGTACCTAAATCTATACCAATAATTTTGCCCATAATTCTTATAATTTATTTGTTATTAATTTCGTTTGTTACTGTCATCCGTCATTTTCATAACAGATGTCGCTTTTTAAAAAACAAATGTTATGCCAAAAATCACTAAATGGTTCAAAGTTATGGCGGATAAGGCAGAAGCTGATGTCAACACTGACGTAATGTCAGTATTTTCGCATTCTGGTAGTGCTAATACAGCCATTTTGTGAAAGTAATGCAGTAACTAATATGTCGGTCGAATGATAGCTATAAATACCTGCCAAACCATATTATAAAAGGATGTCATAAAAACAAAATCATAGTCATTGCCAGTTGGAGGTAAAATATTTTAAATAAAGTGCAAAATGGCACTATAAAAAAGGAAAAAAGCAGAACAATATTACGCAAATTGTAGTATATTTGCACGTCAGAAGTTAAAAACCATGTTAATGCATCAAGAGTTATAAAACTATATATTATTAATCACATAAACCAATACATTATGAACATTACTCATATTGAACATCTTGGAATCGCAGTCAAAAGCATTGACGAAGCCATTCCTTATTTCGAGAATGTACTTGGACTGAAGTGCTACGCCGTTGAGGAAGTACCCAGCCAGAAAGTTAAAACAGCATTTTTTAAAGTTGGTCAAACCAAGCTTGAACTTCTTGAGCCTACCGCTGATGACAGCCCAATAGCTGGATTCCTTGAGAAGAGAGGCGAAGGCATCCATCACCTTGCATTCGCAACTGACGGAGTAGCTGACGCTCTAGCAGAAGCTGAGAGCAAAGGCATCCGCTTAATCGACCATGCACCAAGAGGTGGCGCTGAAGGGTTGAACATTGCATTCCTTCACCCGAAGTCATGCCACGGAATATTGACCGAACTTTGTGAGAAGCCAAAAAAATAAACTAACAAAAGCTATTATATATAATGAGTAGTCAACTTGAAAAAATCCAAGAACTGATTGACAAGCGCGCTCAGGCACGTCTTGGTGGTGGCGAAAAAGCCATCCAAAAGCAGCACGACAAAGGCAAGTACACAGCACGTGAGCGTATTGCTCAACTTCTTGATGAAGGCAGCTTTGAGGAACTTGACATGTTTGTTGAGCACCGCTGCACCAACTTCGGAATGGAGAAGAAAGTGTTTGAGGGCGACGGCGTTGTTACCGGTTACGGTACAATTGATGGTCGCCTTGTTTATGTATTTGCACAGGACTTCACCGTTCTCGGTGGTTCGTTATCCGAGACCATGGCAAAGAAGATTTGCAAGGTCATGGATATGGCAATGAAGATGGGCGCTCCAGTTATCGGCTTAAACGATTCCGGTGGCGCACGTATTCAGGAAGGCATCAACGCTCTTGGCGGTTATGCTGAAATTTTCCAGCGCAACATCATGGCATCAGGCGTTATCCCTCAAATATCCGTAATCCTTGGCCCATGCGCCGGTGGTTCCGTTTATTCACCGGCATTGACCGATGTCATCATTATGGCAAAAGGCATTTCCTATATGTTCCTTACCGGACCTAAGGTTGTCAAGACTGTCATTGGTGAAGATGTTACTCAAGAGGCTCTTGGCGGTGCTGAAGTTCACGCTTCAAAATCTGGCGTTGCACAATTCGCAGCTGAAGATGGCGAACACGCCATTAAACTTGTCCGTCAACTTATGAGCTATATTCCACAAAACAATATGGAAGAAGCTCCTATGGTTGAATGCAACGACCCTATCGACCGTCAGGAAGACATGCTTAACGAAATCATTCCTGATAACGACAACAAGCCTTACGACATGTACGAAGTTATAGGTGCAATTGTTGATAATGGTGAGTTCTTTGAGGTTCACCGCGATTTTGCCAAGAACATTATCGTTGGTTTTGCCCGCATGAACGGCCAATCAGTCGGAATCCTCGCCAACCAACCTAAGGTTCTCGCAGGTGTGCTCGATTGCAATTCATCCCGCAAGGGCGCTCGTTTTGTCCGCTTCTGCGATGCATTCAATATTCCATTGGTTACTCTTGTTGATGTTCCTGGATTCCTTCCTGGTACACAGCAGGAATACAATGCGGTGATTCTTAACGGTGCTAAATTGCTTTACGCCTATGGCGAAGCCACTGTGCCTAAGGTTACAGTAACTCTCCGTAAGAGCTATGGTGGTAGCCACATCGTGATGAGCTGCAAGCAACTTCGTGGCGACATGAACTATGCTTGGCCAGGTGCTGAAATTGCCGTTATGGGTGCTGAAGGTGCTGCTGAAGTGCTTTATGCTAAGGAAGCTAAAGCTTCTGCTGATCCAAAGGCAGTCATCAAGGAAAAAGAAGCAGAATATCACAAATTATTCTACAATCCTTATCAGGCAGCTAAATATGGCTATATCGACGACGTTATTGAACCGCGCAACACCCGTTTCCGCGTAATCCGTGCCCTCCAGCAGTTACAGACCAAGAAGGTTACGAATCCTGCCAAGAAACATGGCAATATTCCTCTTTAATTTAATTCTGATAAAGAAATGAACAAAAAAGGAATCGCGATTCTGCTGTTTAGCCTGTTTTTCGCTTTTACTGCATTTGCCCAGGGCCGTCGAGCTCTCAGGATAAATGAGGTGATGGTGAAGAACGACAGCAACTATATTGATGATTATGGTCAACGTACTGCATGGATTGAACTCTATAACTCCTCCTATGGCGCTATGGAAATATCCACAATGTATTTGACCAATGATCCTAAAGACCCGACCAAATACCCAATTCCGCGTGGTGACGTCTTAACTGAAATGCAGCCACGTCAGCATTTGGTTTTCTTTGCTGATAACGACCCTAATAAGGGTACTTTCCATCTCAGTTTCACTCTTACCCCTGGTAAAGACAACTGGATTGGTATCTACGACACTGATGGCAAGACTCTTATTGACCAAGTTACTGTTCCGGCTAATTTGAAGCCTAATTGCACCTACGCTCTGAATCAGGACGGCGAAAGTGCCGGTGATGCGAAATTCGACCCAAGCTTTTGGGGTATCCGTGATGGCAGTGCATCAAAATACATCACTCCTGGCAGTAACAATGTCATAGTTGATAAAAATGCCAAGGCAGCCAATTTCTCAAAGAATGACCCTGCTGGTATAATTATGACTTTGATTGCCATGACAATTGTGTTCATTGCATTGATTCTGCTCAGCGTTTGCTTCATTCTCTTCGGCAAAATCAGCACTCAAAGTGCCAAAAAGCGTAAAGCTGAGGCCCACGGAGCTGATTCCACGAGCAGAGAAGTCGTTGCAGGTGTTGAGAGTGATTCTGGCGAGGCAATTGCAGCAATCTGCTTTGCTCTCTATCAGCACTTGAACGCTCACGACCAGGAAGAAAATGTACTTACCATCAACAAGGTTCGTCGCATTTATTCCCCTTGGAGTTCAAAGATTTATTCACTGCGCCAGATGCCGGAGCGCAAATTTTAGCAAGTTAACCAAACAAAGAATTTAAATAAATGAAAGATTATAAATATAAAATCAACGGTAACGAATATAAAGTTTCCATTGGTGAAATCGACAGCGACACCGTTCAACTTGAAGTCAACGGTGTGCCATATAAAGTTGAGTTAGAGCAAAAGCCTGCTGTATCTACTGTTAAGTCAGCCCGTGCAGCTGCTGCGCCACGCACCGAAGCTGGTGAAAAAGTTATCAAAAAGCCGACTGTCTCAGCAGGTGCAAGTGCTGTAAAATCTCCACTTCCAGGCGTTATCAACGACATTAAAGTTAAGGTTGGTGACACTGTAAAACCTGAAGATGTGATAGTAATCCTCGAAGCCATGAAAATGGAAAACAATATCCATGCTGGCAAATCAGGTGTAGTTAAATCTATTTGTGTAAGTAAAGGCGATTCTGTTCTCGAAGGGAATGATCTCGTTGTAATAGAATAATCAAATGGAACTATTATCATTATCTGATTTTCTTCAAAACTCAATGCTGCAATTTTGGCATTTCACTGGCTTTTACAATGTCACCATTCCTCACATTGTTATGCTGCTTGTGGGCATGCTCTTCATTTATCTTGCAGTTAAGAAGGATTTTGAGCCAATGCTGTTGGTCCCAATCGGCTTTGGTATCCTGATAGGCAATATCCCGTTCCAACCAGGTAACGAGATTGGTATCTATGAACAAGGTTCAGTGCTTAATGTACTTTACACTGGTGTCCGTGAAGGCTGGTATCCTCCATTGATTTTCCTTGGAATTGGCGCCATGACGGATTTTGCGGCTTTAATTGCCAATCCTAAACTTATGCTCGTCGGAGCTGCTGCTCAGTTCGGTATTTTCGGCACTTACATTGTTGCAGTCACCTGTCTCGGGTTTGCTCCTGACCAGGCCGGTGCAATTGCCATTATCGGTGGCGCTGATGGCCCGACAGCTATCTTCCTTTCATCAAAACTTGCTCCTAACTTGCTTGGTGCCATCGCCGTTTCGGCTTATTCCTACATGGCTTTGGTTCCTATCATTCAGCCTCCTATCATGAAGGTTTTGACGACTAAGAATGAACGATTGATTAAGATGAAACCAGCTCGTGCGGTGTCGCAGAACGAAAAGATTCTGTTCCCGATTGTTGGTTTGCTCCTTACTTGCTTCTTCGTACCGTCAGGCCTTCCATTGTTAGGTATGCTTTTCTTTGGTAACCTTCTTCGTGAAAGTGGTGTTACTAAACGTTTGGCACACACAGCAAGCAATGCAATGACTGATATTGTTACCATTCTTCTTGGTATGAGTGTAGGTGCTTCCACTCAGGCTTCTGAATTCCTTACCGCAAACACACTTAAGATTTTCGCCCTTGGTTTCTTTGCATTCGCAGTGGCTACATTCTCAGGCGTTTTGTTCGTGAAGATTTTCAATGTATTCCTGAAGAAAGATTCCAAACTCAACCCGCTCATCGGTAATGCAGGTGTTTCTGCAGTTCCTATGTCTGCCCGTATCTCAAATGATGTCGGTCTGAAATATGATCCATCTAACTATTTGTTGATGCACGCCATGGGACCGAATGTTGCAGGTGTAATCGGTTCTGCTGTTGCAGCAGGTGTACTTCTTGGATTCCTCGGATAATCTATTCGATATTCAATAAAAAAGGGCTGGCATTTGTCAGTCCTTTTTTTGTTTACAGCGTCAATAAAAAAGCCCCGTCTTATTCAGGCAGGGCCAATGTAAATTTTATCCTTGAATTTTATTCCTCACCATCAGGTAAGTTCTCGAAGCCTTCACCTAATTCATCATCGTTGAATGATTCATCACCGTATGAATCGTCATCAAGATAGTCGGGATTGGCGGTAGTTACATCTTTCGTTGCCTTAGCGTTCATTTCCTCAATATCGACGAATTGCTTTGGTGCTTCTCCGGCTTTGATGTTGCACACAGGGTCCTTTAAGGTCTTTCCGGTTATAACCTCCTTTAGTTCCATGAAAAATGATCTTTCAGTCATGTAATCAAACATAAAGCTCATCTTCTGGCCCTCATCCTCAATAAGCTCATTAAGGTGCGTCTCATCCATTAGCCATATATCTTGGTCAGAATCGCTACCCATATCCATCAGAGTAATTTCCTTCTCTTTGCACCAGTCATCGTCGCATATAAAGAATGAGTTCATCTCGTCCTTGGTGTAGCCTACAGCATCAAGAATTGCATTTCTCAGTCTTAAAAATGTATCTTCTGCATCAATCATAATTTCAAGCCTGAAATTATCGACTTCATCCGATACTATCCGAAATTTATAAACCATTTTAATATCTTGTTTAGTTCTTGTTTGTATGTCTTTTTACGATGCGAATTTACAAATTTTGCTTATAGTACAACATATAATCACGTATTTTTTTCTGTTTAATTATTTACAGTGGCTATTTATGAAACGCAGCAGTAGCGGGAAGCCGCCTTCAGGCATATTACCATGATTATAACCGTCAAGTTCATACATTGTTACATCTTTATGTCCTACAAGTTTCATAAGCCGCCAAAAATATGCCGTTTCCTCATATCTTCCGTATAGTTCCTGTTCTCTGTCACCTGAAATAATCAGCATCGGCGCGCAGTCAGGCCTAACGTAATATAGTGGTGCAGTTTTATCAATCAGTGGTTGCAATGGCTGCATACCCATCTTCTTGCGATTTGCAAAATGTGTTATTACCTGCCCGCTGAATGGCACAACGCCTGCCAAACTGTCGGCATCAATCCCCCACTTGGCAAGTCTTGATTTATCCAAGGCAACCATATCAACAAGATAACCACCGGCTGAATGTCCTGAAATGAAAATCTTTTTTGGATTGCCACAATATTTCTTTATGTTTCTCACTGTCCAGGCTACAGCTCCAGCCGCATCGTCAATGATTGTGTCCACATCCACTTTATTTATTCTTCGGTAATCGGCACCGACAATAATCAGCTTCCCATTCTTCAGTGCAGCCGGTATTTCTTTCTGACCGCCTTCCAATCCGCCACCATGAAACCACACCACCACGGCTGCGTCTTTTGCACCCTGTGGCACTGCAATGTCAAGCAGACAAATGCTGTTGACATATTTGTCGTTGCTCCCTTCGCGGTAATTTATATTACTTGTCGTTGTGTAATCTGCACCAAAAGCAGCTGCACACACCAAAAATGAAAATGTCAGAATAAGAATGTTCCGTTTCATATAAATAGCTTGAATATTTTCGGACAAATATACGAGAATATATTTATGTTGGCAAAAAAAGAAAGCCGTAAGAAATAAATCCTACGACTTTCGTATGCTTGTTAATATCCTTTCTATTTATGGAATCAATTCATAACTGCGGAATACTTTCTGAATCTTTTCAAGTGCAGTCGTTACTTGTTCTTTTGTGTGTGTTGCCATGAGGCTGAAACGGATTAATGTGTCAGTCGGTGCGACAGCTGGTGAAACCACTGGGTTCACAAATATTCCCTCATTCAGCAAGTCGCGGGTAATTGCGAATGTCTTGTTGTTGTCGCGAATGAACAATGGAATAATAGGAGTTTCTGTATGCCCTATTTCGCATCCCATGTTTCTGAATCCGTCGAGTGCATAATGGGTCAAATCCCAAAGATGCTGAATTCTTTCGGGTTCACTTTGCATAATGTCAAGCGCAGCGCCTACGGCAGCAGTTGATGCCGGAGTGATACTTGCGCTAAAGATGTATGAACGTGAGTGATGGCGGAGGTAATTGGCAATGCATTCGTCGCAGGCAATAAAACCGCCAAGCGAAGCAAATGATTTGCTGAATGTTCCCATAATCAAGTCAACGTCTTTCGACACTCCGAAATGGTCACATGTTCCACGGCCTTGATGTCCAAACACTCCCATGCCGTGAGCTTCATCAACCATCACGCTTGCTTTGTATTTCTTTGCAAGAGCTACGATTTCAGGCAATTTTGCTACATCGCCTTCCATTGAGAAAACGCCGTCTGTAACAATCAGCTTGATTTTATCCTCTGGACATGAAGCAAGTTGTTGCTCAAGCGATTCCATATCGCTGTGCTTGTACTTCAGTGGCTTTGAGAACGACAATCTGCGGCCTTCAATGATTGAAGCGTGGTCTTGTGAATCCCAAAGTATATAGTCTTCACGTCCTGTCAGACAGGAAACTACGCCTACATTTACATGGAATCCTGTCGAATAAAGTAAAGCGTCTTCCTTACCGACAAAATCAG
>JAKVKZ010000065.1 GCA_022484565.1 Muribaculaceae bacterium | reverse complement strand
TCACCGCGCCGATGGTACTGCGAAAGTGGGAGAGTAGGTCACCGCCTCTTGAATCAGGAGAAGCATCCTTCGGGACGCTTCTCCTTTTTTTATGCCAATTTTTCTTTCTGTCTGCCCTTTAGCAATGAGCCACAGAGTGCCAGTAGAAGCCTATTGGAGTTCTTAAATAACAATTTTAAATATTTTTTCTTCATTTATTGCTTCTCTCTTGCAAGTTTGAATTTATCTTACTACATTTGCCTTCAATAAATATTTATAAACCTTGCCGATTATTCATCGGAACAATAATTTTTGATTATGGATCCAAATAATGTTGAGAATAGTGAAAATAGGGGCACTGTTGTTGTTGCTGAGGATAACGACAGCAATTTCCTGCTGGTAAATGCTATCTTGAAGAAGGAAACTAATATTGTCCGTGCTGTGAATGGGCAAGAAGCAGTTGACTTCGTAAAGAATGGCGTTGGAAACATCGTTCTGATGGACATAAAGATGCCTATAATGAACGGTCTTGACGCTACAATGGCAATCAGGGAATTTAACAAGGAGATACCTATTATAGCACTTACGGCTAATGCATTTGATTCCGACAAGGAACGTGCTCTTGAAGCCGGCTGCAACGACTTTATCGCTAAGCCACTTAAAAAATCGGACCTCATTTTCCTTATCCACAAGTGGATGGGCGGTGAAACTGCTGAATAGTTCTGTATCCTTTCCCAGTTCTGTAATATAGCTTGCTACAAGCTATAGGGTGATTCCATTGCGAACCATTAAAGTGTGGCTACGTGCGTTCCCGACAATAACTATTGTGGAGAGGCTATTGTGGAGAGGCTTTTCTTGTAAATTGCTGATAGAATATTCCTCTTAATTCGGCCATTTGGAATTCACTTATCGGATTCTGTTCTGGTTTTTTGGTTCTGTTTTTGGACGTTTAGAATCTGTTTTGGACGTTTGGAATCTGTTATAGTTGCTATATTGGCCTTATTCTGGATTTATAAGCTGTTTTTCCAAATACTACGATTTTTAGTGATTATTTAATCGCCATTATTTCGGACTTTTGCCTTGCATGAGTTCAAAGTAACGGAGTAATACTTCGTGGGCTGCTGTGAAGGAACTTTGCTGGCTGTTCAGGACCATCTTCTGCTTCACATCGAGCAGCTGCTCTATCTCAGGATTATTATAAAAATTGGATTTCAGATGGTCGTTAATGGTTTCGTACATCCAATATTCCTCCTGTTCACGGCGCTTTTCGTAGAAATATCCGCTCTTCTTCACAAAATCGAAATACCTGTCAATCATTTCCCACACTTCGGCTATGCCGAGTTCGTAATAGCCTGAATAGGTCAACACTTCAGGACTCCAGCCACTGGGTGGCAAGGGGAAAAGATGAAGCGCATTGCGGAATTCCGTCTGGGCTAATTTGGCGCGGTCGAGGTTGTCGCCATCGGCCTTGTTGATGATGATTCCGTCGGCCATTTCCATGATGCCGCGCTTGATGCCTTGTAACTCATCGCCTGTACCTGCCAATTGGATAAGGAGGAAAAAGTCAACCATGCTGTGGACTGCCGTCTCACTCTGGCCAACTCCGACGGTTTCGACGAAAATATTGTTGTAGCCTGCAGCTTCGCAAAGCACAATGGTTTCGCGGGTTTTGCGGGCTACACCGCCAAGAGAGCCAGCTGCTGGGCTAGGGCGGATGAATGCCTTGGGATTGAGCGAGAGTTTCTCCATACGCGTCTTGTCGCCTAAAATGCTGCCTTTAGAGCGCTCGCTGCTGGGGTCGATGGCAAGTACTGCCAACTTACCGCCACGCTTCAGCACATGAAGTCCAAAGACGTCGATTGAGGTGCTTTTGCCAGCACCCGGCACGCCGGTGATGCCAATTCTAAGGGAATTGCCTGAATAGGGAAGGCATTTCTCAATGACTTCCTGGGCTATTTCCTGATGCTCCGGAACTTGACTTTCCACGAGAGTTACGGCCTGACTGAGGATGCTGATGTCGCCTTTCAGGATTCCTTCAACGTATTCACCAGCTGAATAGAGCTGCCGCTGCTTTTTGCGGTGAAAATATGGGTTGACGGCTGGCGGCTGAGCTATGCCTTTGTTGACTGCCAAACCTGCAAATTTGTCTTCGTTCTCGGGATGTTCCATGATGCTTGATTATATAAATGGTTTATTATAATGTACTTAGTTATCTGATACCGCTATTTGGAGAGGACTCCTACGATACGGATGACAGTGAGCGGATTCTGTGGGTCGTTGGTGATTACCGACAATTGGCTGTTGAGCATTTTGTCGGTTATGGCCTGCGGATTTACTGTGACCTCAACTGTGGCCTGCTTGCCCTTCTTCAGCTTGGAATCGCTTACACTGACTGAAATGTAAGGGTCGGTGCTGTAGATGCGATGGATGAGCAACGGCGATTTCCCGTAGTTGTCGATGGTGAAAGTGCGGGTGACAGGCTGCGAAGAAGTGCGGGAGAGGGTGGCAAAGTCGAGCTTGTCGGCGGAAATGGCCTGAACGGGTGCTTCCTTGCGGTCGGATTCGCTCATTTGGCTGAAATCCTCGGTGATAACGGCTGTGACGGTGATTTTGGCTTTGCCCGATTCAGCTTTGGCTGGATGAAGCGGTTCACAGGAGATGCCGAAGAGCGACTGGCTAAGTCCCCAATCGGGATTGAGGCCCGTGTGATGATATACCGTGATGGTGCAAAGGCCACCCGGCGGGACGAGCGGCGGAATGGCATCGGCACGGAGATATGGCGGAACACTGTCGAAGGTGACCTTCAGGGTGTCGTTGCTTTGGTTGTAACCATCGATATATGCAACCCGCGTCTTGCCTTTCTGCATTTGGCCGAAGGGCACGATGGTGGTGTTGAGCTTCAGGGAGCCGACGGAAACGGGATAGCGGGCCTTGATGGTGCTTTCGGAGCCGATTACGTTGCCCTTGATGGAGATGATGCTCTTTATTGGCGCGCAATTCATCATGACGATTACGTCCTTATGGAATTTTCCCGGGCGGCCATAGGGATTGTAGGTGAGATAAATGGCACCTGTGTCGCCTGGAGCAATTGGGCTGTGGGTGTAGTCGCCGGCGGTGCAACCGCAAGTGGGGCGGACGTTGGTGATAACGATAGCGCTGTCGCCGACGTTGACGAATAGCATTTTGCAGCTGACTTTGCCGACTTCCTCCTTGAATGTGCCGAAATCGTATTCGCTCTGCAACCAGCGTGCCATGCCGGCAGCTGAGACTGAGGCGACGGTGAACGCGGCAAGCAGGGCGAGGATGAAACGTGTTGCGGAATTGCGCATGGCCTTACATTATTTGTTCATTGGAATTACTGAACCTTCAATGATGAGGACCGTCTTTTTCTCGCGTCCGTTGGTCTTTATTTTTATGGTCTTTTTGAAAGAACCAGGGCGACCGATTGGGCTGTAAGTTACCTTGATTTTGCCTTTTTTACCCGGAGCTATTGGGCGAGTGGGATATTCAGGGCGAGTGCAGCCACATGATGCAAGGGCCTCGATGATGATGAGGGGCTTGTCGCCGGTGTTGACGAATTCAAATGTGCAGCTAACCGGACCTTTGGCTTCCTTTATAATTCCGAAATCGTGATTTTTGTTTGGAAATGTGGCTTGTGCATAGCCATCGTCGGCGCTCAGTGAGGCGACGCTGATGATAAGTGCTACAATTGCAAATAATATACGTTTCATTATTTATGCTTTTATGTTTTGTTTTTCTTTTGAATGACAAAATTACAATAAAAGCTGCATTGAGGGTGCTATTTATAGTTAAAAATGCACCCTGCACTGGTTTGGCCATGCTGGGCTGGCTTTTGGACAGGGCTTTCAGGATGGGAAATTGTGGGTGAAAACCTTGTAAAGTTCGGAGGGGGGTCTGGACGGGCAAAACGCTCGTAACTTGCTGACGGGTGATGCATTGCATGGGTGTCCAATTTATTTTTCCCGGTGTTTGCCCCTCTTTGCGGGCGGTGGAAAAGGCGGCACAATTCGGTGTGGATGCTGAGCATGGGTTTTGGGCGCGGAAATCGGGGTGAAAACATTGGAACTTGCGGAGGGGGGTCTGGACGGGCAAAACGCCCGTAACTTGCTGATAGGTGATGCATTGCATTGGTGTCCAATTTATTTTTCCCGGTGTTTGCCCCACTTTGCGGGCGGTGTGAAAGGTGGCACAATTCGGCGTGGATGCTGGGCAAGGGTTTTGGGCGCGGAAATCGGGGTGAAAACCTTGGAACTTGCGGAGGGGGGTCTGGACGGGCAAAAGGCTCGTAACTTGCTGACGGGTGATGCGTTGCTGGGGTGTCCAATTTATTTTTCTGCGGGTTTGCCCCTCTTTGCGGGCGGTGGAAAAGGCGGCGCATTTCGGCGCGGATGCCGAGCATGGGTTTTGGGCGCGGAAATCGGGGTGAAAACATTGGAACTTGCGGAGGGGGGTCTGGACGGGCAAAAGTGCGCGTAACTTGCTGATGGATGATGCGTTGCGAGGGTGTCCAATTTGTTTTTCCCGGTGTTTGCCCCTATGTGGCGACTGGCTTTTGATTAAGGCTATTATTGCTTTGAGCAGGGCACGGAAATTTGCTACGGCTAAGTTCTTTTGTGGCTCGGCTGCATGGCGATGGGATGATATGTTTGGGATTTCGGCTTTCAAGTCGTTCGGATTTTCAGCTAAGATAATCAGAGAGAGAAAAGAAGTAACAAGGAAATGGGAAAAACAGGGAGAAAAATTGCGGAATTATAGAAAGTTGATTAACTTTGGAGTAGCAACAGAAGAACTCGAAAATTATGCAAAGAAAATTATGGACACGTGACGAACTGATATTGGCATTCAATTTATATTTGAAGCTACCATTTGGAAAATTACATTCTCGGACACCTGAAGTGCAGAAACTTGCTCAATTATTAGGCAGGTCGGTAAACTCCATTGCTCTGCGATTGGTTAACTTTGCTTCTTGTGATCCGATTTTAAAGCAAAGAGGTATTAAAGGAATGGTAGGCGGTATTAAACAATGTCAGCCAATTTGGGATGAATTCACCAATAATAGGGAATCACTTGTTTTTGAAAGTGAGCGAATTTTAGCAGAAAAAGAAAATAGAACCATAGAATCAAAATTTGATGATTTGTTTCAAGATATAACAGATTTGAAAGGTGAAACGAAAATGCGGGCTGTGAAAACTCGAGTAAATCAGAATGTGTTTCGACAGATTGTATTGGCTAATTATGGGAATAAATGCGCTATAACTGGGATTGATGTTCCAGACCTGCTTTTAGCAAGTCATATAATACCATGGGCTATGAACACAGAAGAGCGTTTGAATCCTGAGAATGGGATATGTTTGTCAGCCCTGTATGACAAAGCATTTGATAAAGGGCTAATAGGCATAAATTCTAATTACGAAATAATTTTGTCAAATAGGATTAAAACAAATGAAGGTAAAGACTATTATACGGAGTATTTTAAACCGATTGACAGGATGAGGTTACGAATGCCTCAACGATAATATCCAAATCCAAGATTTCTCGAATGGCATTTAGATATGATATTTGATAAATCATTAGAATTAGATTAATTTTACAAAAAATAAAACAGTAAGACATGGAACTTAAAAAGGGCGTCTATGAGAATTTCATAAATGAGGCGCTATTGGAAAAAATAAAACTTTTGGAAAGCCAAAAAATGGTATGTACAAAGGAAGAAATAGATATGGCGGAAACGCCAACAATGCTTGCCGAATATTTAAGCGAAATAATCAAGAATAGACTTGACGACAGCAGTCTGAGTGTGGAGCAGCGGATAGATTTTGTGAATCATATCATAGACATCTCAAAGACAAACGACGGCTCGAAAATAATAGACAAAGAAAAAATACTTGCTGAAGTGAAAACTCCAATTCAGCAGGCAGAGGAGAGAGCAACAGGAAAAGTTACCGAACGACCGTTGTCGGGGTTTAGAGTCAGCAATCTATTCACAGGAGGCAACAGTGAATTGTCGATTAGTTCGGAAATAATCCGTGATATAGTTTCGGCTGATACCATTTATATTATAGTCTCATTTCTAAGGTTGTCGGGGCTTAATTTGATATACGACAGTTTACAGAAGTTTTGTGAAGATGACGGTCATAAATTAAAGGTAATAACAACAACCTATTGTGGCATAACGGAGGCGAAAGCAGTAGAAAAGTTGTCAAAATTGCCTAATACTGAGATCCATATTTCCTACAATACAAGAATAGAACGACTTCACGCTAAATCGTACATTTTTGTGAGAAGTTCAGGCTTAAGCACGGCTTATATAGGCTCATCAAACCTTTCAAAGTCAGCCCAGACTGACGGCCTCGAATGGAATATAAGAGTAACGAATGTGGAAAACCCGCATATAATAAAGGCAGCGATGGCCACCTTTGAAATGTATTGGAACAGTGAGAATTTTGAGGATTACAAAATAGGCGGTATAGAAAAATTCAACGAAGAGACCAATATTAATCGTGAATTGTTCAAAAGTAGCGATGGGATGTTACAACACTTTGAGATACTCCCACATCAAAAGTCGATTTTGGAAAAATTGCAAGTAGAAAGGGAAAGTGGATGTTTCAGGAATTTGATTGTAGCTGCCACGGGAACAGGAAAGACTGTGATTTCCGCTTTTGATTATAGACAATACAAAATAGAGCATCCCGCACATCATAAAATATTATTTGTGGCTCATCGTGAAGAAATACTTCGTCAATCATTGTTTACATATCGGAGTGTGCTTCGCGATGCAAATTTTGGAGACTTGTGGGTCGGAAATTATAGTCCATCTGGAGGAATAGCAGTAATTTTTGTGTCAGTACAGACATTCAATTCAAATTTCGATGAAGTGTTCGACCCGTTACCATCAGATTACTATGACTATATAGTGATAGATGAGGCCCATCATATTGTGGCAAGCAGTTACCGCAAGATAATGGATAAATTCAAGCCGAAAATTTTGGTTGGCCTGACAGCAACTCCAGAAAGGATGGACGGGTCAAGCCTGCTACCAGATTTTGATAATAAAATCAGTGCTGAAATACGGTTGCCGAAAGCATTGGATGAAGGATTGCTGACGCCATTTCAGTATTATTGCATAAGTGATACAGAAACCGACCTTACAAGTGATGATTTATGGGCAGGGAATAAGTATATAACTTCAAAACTTTCCGAGAAACTTTGTAACAAGAACCGTACAAGTCTAATTATAGATAGACTTCGTTATTATTTGCCTGATGAGAATAAATGCCGAGCATTATGTTTCTGCACAGATAAGAAGCATGCAATGTTTATGGCAGAAGAATTCAACAATTGCGGGCTAAAATCTGAGTATTTGATTTCAGATAACAGTGATGAACGTGTTCAGATGAACAAAGATTTGGAAGAAGGGAAAATAAATTATCTTTTTGTCGTGGATATGTTCAATGAAGGTGTAGATATCCCATCGGTGGATACTGTGCTTTTCTTGCGTCCGACAGAAAGCCTTACAATCTTCTTGCAGCAACTTGGTCGTGGATTGCGCCTCGCTCCAAATAAGAATCTGCTGACTGTTCTTGATTTTGTGTCGTTAGTGAATAAAAAATTTGATTTTGCAAGCAGATTTAGGTCGCTATTGACAAAGCCGAACAGTAACGTAGAAGAACAAGTAAAACATGGCTTCACACTTCTTCCACACGGCTGCTTCATAAAAATGGAAGAAAAGGCTCGTGAATATGTGCTACAGTGCATAAAGTCAGCTATATATAATAAGGATAAATTGATTGCTGAGTTGCAGAGCTATTCAGTAATGCCAACAATAACGCAATTCATTAACGGCAATGGTCAGGACGTAAGAATATTATATAAAAATGGCTTGTGCTGGACAGCCCTTAAGAAAATGGCTGGAAAGTGCGTGTATGACGAAGATGAAATAACTAAAAGGCTTGTGAACGGAATGGGCCTATTGGTTCATGTAAACTCTTTACGATACTTGAAGTTCATAAAAGAGGAAATGAAAGCCATAAAGGAAACTAAATGTGCAATAAGTCCTAAGACAAAAGAGGAGAGCACTTTTTCACTTATGCTTTATTATAATCTTTTTCAAGATAGGATTTCAAAACTTGGTGTCAACACTATTTTTGAAGCATTGTCAAAACTTTATGAATATCCATTATTTATTGCAGAAATCAATGAATTGACGGATTATCTGATGGGTAACTTATCTATTAAAACGATAGCAATAAATGAGGGTATGCCAACAGCATTGGAGGTGTACGGATGTTATACAAGAGAGGAAATATTCTGTATGTTTGATAAGCAAAGTCCTGATAAGAAAATGCAAGGTTCAGTGGCTGGAGTTTTTAAAGTGGATGATTATAATACTGAACTTTTCTTTATAACTTTGAATAAATCAGATAAGGATTTTTCACCAACTACTCAATATGATGATTATGTAATCAGTAAAGATTTATTTCATTGGCAATCGCAAAACACTGATTCGCATGACGGCAGAGGAGAGCGGTTTGTGAATCAGGCTACTAATCACAAGAAATTTCTGCTTTTTGTGAGAGAATCGAAAAAAGACGGATTTGGTAATACTTGTCCATTTTATTGCTTTGGATTTGGTGAATATGTGAAATCAAGCGGAGATTTCCCAATGAATATTCATTGGAAGATGTCAAGTCCGATAATGCCTCAATTCTTGAAGGCGGTGTAAACGATAGAAAGTTATGAATAAGAAACATTATAATGTGGTGGCTGGCGTGGTGAAGCGCGACGGAAAAGTGCTTTGCATGCAACGTGGGGAATCGAGATATGAGTACACAACCTTGAAATGGGAGTTCCCCGGCGGAAAGATTGAAGCGGGTGAAACGCCTCAAGATGCACTGAAACGAGAGCTTATGGAGGAGATGGAATATAAGGTTGAGCCTGTGGAAAGATTGGTAAAAGTTGAACATGAATATTCTGATTTCTGCATTACGCTGGATGTGTGGCTTTGCCGTGCTGAAAGTGATGAATTTGAAATGAAAGAACATAAGGATTACCGTTGGCTTGAACCTAATGAATTGGCATCGTTGGACTTTGCAGAAGCTGACAAAAAGGCTATAAAGGCAATATGGGATGATAATTAATGCCATTTTTGGTGTAAATTTTACGATGCTACTGGGTTGAGATTACCTCGGTTGGCAACTCCCCCGGCACCTCGTGCCACCCCGCTCTTTAGGCAAGACGAGCAAAGAGGGAGATCTTATAAAATGCTTCGCATTTTTTTGGATGTTGCACTTTATGCTTTGGGATTTTTGGTAATATGCCCGATTGGCCGAATTTGCCCTATTCATTAAAATGCTTCGCATTTTCTGGGATAAAGCACGCTTGGTGCGTGAGGGCAGATACATGGATCTGCCCCTACTTTTGGGGAAATTCTGATGCGATTCCTTTGCTCGCTTTTTAGTGGGAATTCCGCTAATACTGGGTTGAGATTACCTCGGTTGGCAACTCCCTCCCGGCTTCGCCCGCGCTTTGCGCCATATTCTGCGCTTTGCCCACTGGGCAGATGCTCAAATATCCTTTTAGGCAAGACGAGCAAAGAGGGGGACCATTAAAATGCTTCGCATTTTTTGGATTTCCCCCATGATGCAATTTGTTCTCGGCTCTTTTGGGTGGGAATTCCGATGCTGCTGGATTGAGATTACTACGGTTGGCAACTCCCCCGGCACTCCGTGCCACCCCGCTCTTTAGGCAAGACGAGCAAAGAGGGGGATCTTATAAAATGCTTCGCATTTTTTTGATAAAGCACGCTTGGTGCGTGAGGGCAGATACATGGATCTGCCCCTACATGGATGTGGAATTACGTGAATCTGCCCCTACATGGATGGGAACTTATTTACCAGTTCATTAATTTCTTTAGATAGGGGACTAGCTCATCGGCCATGTGGCGATGCTGGTCCTTTGAGGGATGGAAGTCGGCTCCATAGCCATAGGTGCCGTCCTGGGTGGTGAGGGCAAAGCGATAGAGGCCGGTGAAACCTTCGGAATTGAGCTGGGCAAACATGGCATCAAGGGCGAGGTTCTGGTCGGCAAGGGCATTGCCATCGAGCATACAGCCTGTGAGAATGACGATTTTCGTTGATGGGAACAATGCGCGGAGGTGTTTCAGGAAGGCTTTGTAACTTTTCACATAGAGCGATACGCGATAGGGCACCATGCTGAAATCGTTGGTGCCGAGGTTGACGCAAATCACGTCGGGGACGTAGGACTGGTGATTCCAAACTTGGGTGGAATCGTACATCAGGGTGTAGTCGTACCAACGCGCCATGTTGTCGGGGCTGCCGGCAAGCGGGCCGTTGTAGTTGCGATAGATTCCTATGCCTGAGCGGGCGACGGTGATGTTCTGGGCATTGAGGGCGCGGGCTGTGAGGGTGGCGTAGGAAAAGAAGAAGTTGGAATTTGAATCTTTGTAGTGGACTTTGCCGTTAGGGGCTTCGACGCCGTAAGCGCACGTCATGGAATTGCCGATGAACTGGATTTTACGCGTGGGGCGAGCTGGAGGCGGAAGAATTGAGGCGCCCTCGTCGAGGCAGAAGCCACGGAACTGGGGGCGGGCCTGATAGCCTTCGAAGGCGAGCATGACGCTGACGGAGTGGCTGCCCTGCTGAAGATTTGAGGCAAGAGTGATGACGGAATCGCGGAGGAAGGCGATTTTGAACGGCTCGGCAGCATCGATTTGAACTTCAAAGTAGCCACTGCCGGGCTTGGCCTTCATCTTGATGGACGTGCCGGTGAAATTGGCCTGAATGAGCGTGCCGGGATTGGTGAACATGGGCGACATCGGATTTTTGAAGCTGATACGGCCTGTGTAGGCAATGGCAGGGTTGTCGGGAGTGACTACCACATCGGCAGCCGACGCGCAAAACGCAGCAGCCGAAATGGCAACGGAGAGGATGATAAGGCGTAAACGATTCATAAATAGATAAGTTGTTTTGTTGGATAATCGGTAAGGAACGGGATTAATAATGGAAACTGCTGCCACCGAGGAATTCACGGAGCAGGCTGGTGCTCGGCAACTGCTGCGGGCTGATGGACTCAAAATAGGAGAGGAAAGCACGCAGGCGATAGGCTTCGGCAAATTCGGGCACGTTGCGGGGCACGTCGCGGAGAATCTGGTCGGCGAAATCCTTCATGACAGCAAGTTCGAAGATGAGAGAGGAATTGAACATGGCATCGGCATTCTCCTGATAGGGGAAAATCCATTTTTCCTCGCCCCGGCGCACACTGGGCCAGCGGGCAATGGTGTCCTTGGCGCCTACGCCACGATACTTATAGTCGCGGATGATGCGGCGGAGCAGCCGGTTGTCGGAAGTGGAAACCCAGTTGTGGTCATCGATGGCGAGAGTGGTGAGGGCGGAGACATAGACGCGGAATTTCACATCGTCGGGGATGTGGGAGGTAAGCTCCGGATTGAGGCCATGGATGCCCTCGATGAGGAGGATATTATTCTTTTCGAGCCTCATTTTTTCGCCCTTGTTCTCGCTGCGTCCGAGCTGGAAATTATAGGACGGCAACTCCACTTCCTCGCCTGCGATAAGGCGGTTGAGGTCGGAATTGAAGCGGTCGAGGTCGAGAGCATAAAGTGATTCGTAATCGTAATCGCCATTTTCGTCGCGCGGAGTGCGTTCGCGGTTGACGAAATAGTTGTCGAGCGAAATCACTTTAGGCATGATGAGATTTGTGACAAGCTGGATGCCGAGGCGCTTTGAGGAAGTGGTTTTTCCACTCGACGACGGGCCTGCAATCAGAATGAGCCTTGCTCCGCCCTGACGGTAGCGCTTGGTGATGTCGTAGGCCATGTCGGCGAACATCTTGTTGTGGAGGGCTTCGGCCACGTCGATGAGCATAGGCGCCTTCTTGTCGATGACGGCCTTGTTGAGCTGACCGACATCGTCGATGCCGATGATGTTATTGAAATTCACATAATCAGTGAAAGCCTTGTACATTTTTTCCTGAACAATCGGGGTGCGCGGCACGGAAGGGTCGGCAGGGTCAGGGCCGAGGAGGAGCATGCCGTCCTTGTAAGGAACGAGATTGAACACCGACAGGAAACGGGTGGACGGCGCAAGGCTGCCATAATAGCTGTCGATAATGTTGCCGAGCTTATAATAGACGGTGTAGAGTTCGTGGGAAGTGTCGAGTAGGCGGACTTTATCGTCAAGCCCCTGACGGGAGAACATTTCGCGGACATCGGTGGTGAGGCGTTCGCGCCTGATGAAGGGGATATCCGCCTTGACGATGGCCTGCATCTGCGACTTGATGCGGGTGATGGTGGCCTGAGTGAGCTTTGCAGTGCCGGCGTAAACCTGACAGTAATAGCCGCCGGAAATTGAGTGCTGCAGCCGCAAGCGCGTGCCCGGGAAGAGGTCCTCGATGGCCTTGTAGAGAATCATGCAGAGCGAGCGGACATAGACGCGATTGCCCGAAGGACTGCTGATGTCGAGAAACTCGACCTGCTTTGGAGAGAAAACCGGGAAACAAAGGTCCTCGGTCTTGTTGTTGACATGAGCGCAGATGGGATTGATGCTCAACTGCTCACGGACTTTGGCGAAAACGTCGATAAGAGTGTCGCCACCTTTGATATCGACGTACTGGTCAATATTTTTGCAAAAAACTTTCAGTTCATCAATCATGGAACGAAATATTTATAATCGGGCAATAAAATTACAAAAAAAATGATTGGGCGACCCATAAAAGAGCTATTAAGTAGAAAAATCGGGAAATTTGGGAGAATGGCAGCTGAAAGCGGGCAAAAAAGAAGAAAAAAGCGAATTGCAAGCGGCGAGTTGTGAAATTTCCAATAATTATGTAATTTTGACAGCTAATAAAGATAATCGCAATAATGGCAACAATAAAAGAATCGCAGGACGAGATAATCGACGAGTTTTCAGGCCTTACGGACTGGATGGACCGCTACGCCTACATAATTGAGCTGGGAAATGCCGTCGCCCCGCTTGAGGAGAAGTACAAGACGGAGAGCAACCTGATAGAGGGCTGCCAAAGCCGAGTGTGGCTCAACGCCGAACTAAACGGCGGAAAGATAGAATTTACAGCCGACAGCGACGCGATAATAGTGAAAGGCATAATATCGCTGCTGATGCGGGTGCTGAGCGGGCACACGCCGCAGGAAATACTTGACGCGGACCTTTACTTCATAAAGGAAATTGGACTTCAGGAACACTTGTCGCCAACACGCAGCAACGGACTGCTGGCGATGGTGAAGCAGATGCGCATGTATGCCCTCGCATTCAGCGCGAAGGAAAAGATTGACGCAAAAAATTAATATAAACAAAAACAAAATTCCCAATGTTTGAAAATCAACCTAAAGGACTGTATGTGCTGGCGCTTGCCAATACTGGCGAACGATTCGGCTACTACACGATGCTTGCGATTCTGCTGCTGTTCTTGCAGGCAAAATTCGCATTCAGTACCGCCACCGCGGGAATGATATACTCATCGTTTCTGGCGCTGGTGTATTTCATGCCGATGATAGGCGGCTGGATTGCCGACAAATGGAACTTCACCAAGACGGTGTCGATGGGCATCATCGTGATGTTCTTCGGCTATCTTGTAATGGCAATTCCGACGCAGGCGCACAACAACATGTCGCTTGTAATCATGATTGTCGCATTGTTCCTGATCTCATGCGGAACCGGCCTGTTCAAAGGCAATCTGCAGGTGATGGTGGGCGACCTGTACAATAATCCGAAGTACGCAGACCGCCGCGATGTGGCGTTTTCGCTCTTCTACATGGCCATCAACATCGGCGCGATGTTTGCCCCATCCATTACGGAATATCTGTGCAACATGGCACTTAAAGACGGCGGATTGAGCTACAACGCAGCGCTGCCGAGCCTGTGCAACTCATATCTGTTCGACCTCGCAAGCATGAAGCCTGCGGCGCTGGCAAAACTGCAAGTACTGGCCGACGGACAAATCGGGCAGCACGTTACGGACCTGACGGCTTTCTGCTCGCACTATATCAACAGCATCTCGATAGGATATTCCTACGCATTCGCCGTGGCTTGCTTCTCGATGGTGATTTCATTCCTGATATATAAATTGGGCAAAAGAACCTACATCAAGACCGAGACTAAGGAAAAGAGCGCCGAGAACGTCAGCAACGAGCCTGAATTGACCAAGGAACAGACAAAATCGAGAATTATCGCATTGCTGCTCGTGTTCGCAGTGGTGATTTTCTTCTGGATGGTGTTCCATCAGAATGGCGCCACACTAACCAAGTTTGCTGAAATATTCACATTGCAAAGCTGCGCCGGATGGACGCGAATAGGATTCAACGTCTGGGCATTGGCTTTGATAGTTGTGGGCATCTACGCAGTGTTCTCGCTTTTCCAGAGCAAGAGCGCGAAGGCAAAGATAATTTCCGGCATAATCACCGTGGCGGTGATTGTGGGCATATATCTGTTCTACAACGGCACACCTGACCCTGTGACCAGCATTCAGCCGCAGAAATATCAGCAGTTCAACCCATTCTATGTGGTTGCGCTCACGCCATTCTCCGTGCTGATTTTCACTTGGCTCGGCAAAATCGGGAAAGAGCCGTCGGCACCGCGCAAAATCGGCTATGGAATGCTTGTGGCAGCGGCTGCATATGTGATAATGGTGATTGCATCATGGTCGCTGGGCGTTCCGCCGGCACAAGGCACAAGCGACACACTCGTATCGCCTAACTGGTTGATTTCAACATATCTGGTTCTGACATTCGCCGAACTGCTGCTCTCGCCGATGGGAATATCTTTCGTGTCGAAGGTGGCTCCTCCAAAATACAAGGGCATGATGATGGGCTGCTGGTTTGGCGCAACCGCCATCGGCAACTATCTGGTGTCGATTCCTACGATGCTTTGGAACAAGATTGAATTGCCAATGCTTTGGGGACTTCTGATTGTGATTTGCCTGCTCAGCGCACTGTTCATCTTCTCGATAATGAAGAAGTTGGAGAAAGTGTGCTAATCGGCACGCGAACATAGCGCACAGCGCAAAATAAAATTAAATCGGGTGAAGGCTCACGCTTTCGCCCGATTTTTCTTAATTAAAAAGCCACAAGAATGAAACCTATTTCGTTGTTGTATCTTCAGTGCCCGTTCCAAGTTCAGTAACGGCACCTGTGGTGGGTGAGAATTTCACATAAGCCGGCGCTTTCTTGTCGGTGAAGATTGAAGGGTCGAGGCCGAAATTGATGCCGAATTGTGCCATCGGAAAAGTATGGCTGTAAATCTCCTTGCCCTGATATTTCAATGTGACGAGAGCTTGACCGGGGATTTTGTAGATTACGGCTTCCTTTGGCAATTTCTGTGGCTGGCCCTTTTCGTCGAGAGGCATTTCGCCACGCTGAGTGACTTTTACGGAAATGTAAACAGGTTCGCCGCTGAGGTCGGTTTTAGATACGATTCCGCCGAAATCGGAGATGCGGAACAGAACCTCATCGGTGACATCGCCTGTGGGCGTGTATTCAAATTCTGCAACGCCGGTGGATGACTTTGTCGTTCCGAGGAACAAGGCCGTGAGGTCGGCTTCCTGAGCGTCGAGCTGCTTGATGGCAACTTTCATCGCCTCGCCATCGGTGGGCATCGGGTCGGCTTCGCCAGTGGCATATCCAGTGCGGCTTTCGCGGATTTTATAGATTTGCTGTGCGGCAATTTCAGCGCGTTTGGCAGTGGACTCGCTTGCAAGGAGTTCGCCGGACAGTGCTTGCCCATAGGCATAATTGTCGAGAACAGTGGGCTGCGCTGCCTGCGCAAGCGGCTTCTTCACAGGCACCACTACGTTCTCAGTGTTCACTGAAAGCGGAATTCCGTCGGAAGTCAGCATCAAAAATGGCGTAGCGCCTTTTTTGAACTGCATGAGATATTGCTCACCTTTGTCGGGAACGCCGAAATCGCTGACCGACACATTTTTCAGCTCCCAAGTAGCTTCGTCGTCAGTGATTGCATCAGTTCCGAGATATTTCTTCGCATAATTGCAGAATGGACCTGCCTTTTTCACCGTGTTGACCGCCTCCACCTGAAACAGCAGATGGGTGACGGGCAGGGAGTAAACAAGGCCGTAATTATTGCCTTTGGAGGCTGTGAATTTTTGTGTCGCCTGCGCCGAGGCAAGCTGTGGCATCAACAGAAATGCCGCTACTGCTATTATGAGATTTTTTCTGCTCATGTTTTGATAAGTTTATTTAGTCTGACTCGGTTGTATCGTAATTGAATGATAGCGAGGCAATGGACTTTGCTAAGCCATTATCTGCTTGATGGCGTGGCCAATATGCGCAATAATGTCGGAAGCCGTCATGCCGTAGGCACCTTGCTCCTCGCAGGCCATGTCGCCGGCGAGACCGTGGACAAACACTCCGATGGCCGCGCTAAGCTCCATATTGTAGCCTTGAGCCGCAAATGCCGTTATTATGCCTGTGAGCACATCGCCGCTGCCGGCTGTAGCCATGCCCTGATTGCCGGTGCTGTTGATGTAAACCACACCGTCGGGCCTTACGGTCATAGTGTTGTGCCCTTTAAGAACAATTATCACGCGATAGTATTTTGCAAGCTCAATTGCTTTGCTAAGGCGCATTTCCTCGTTGAGTTGCGCGCCGAAAAGGCGGTCGAATTCGCCCGAATGAGGAGTGAGCACCGACATGGGCGGAATGCTGTTGAGCAGCATCGGACGCGACGCTATGCAATTGAGCGCGTCGGCATCGAGAATGCATGGCTGCTTCACGTTTTTCAGGAATTCCTCCAGCGCATTCACGGTCAGGTCGTTTGTGCCTATTCCCGGGCCAATGGCTATTGCAGAATATTTATGCTGCAATTTTATGCCAGTCGTCAGTATGTCGTGCTTGTCGGCATCAAAAATGGCTTCCGGCACGCCAGTCTGAATTGGTGTCATGCCGCAGCGTGGGCTGTGGACGCTGACGATTCCGATGCCGGCACGCATGGCGGCGCTTGCGGTAAGAATTGCCGCGCCCATCATGCCGTAAGAGCCGGCAACAATCAGGCCAGAGCCGAAATCATATTTATTTGAAAATGCAGGCCGTGGACGCAGAAAATATTTCACGTCGTGGCTTTCCATTAGGTAATAATCAGTCTTGGTGGCAGCAATGGCCTCTTGGCTCAATTCTATGTCGAGCACTTTACATTCGCCCACGAGTTCAGCATTTTCGGGCAGGAAGAAGGCGAGCCTTTTGAACTGGAAAGCAAGGGTGAGGTTGGCGCGGACAATGTTGCGGCGGTCGTTCGACACGTTCCATTCACCGAACATTCCCGAAGGCACATCAATCGACACCACGAAGGCTCCTGATTCGTTGATGTATTGCACAAGCGAGGTGAATCCGCCCTTCAAAGGCTCTTTCAGGCCAGTTCCGAACAGACCGTCGATAACCACATCGTTCTTCGACAGATAAGGCGGTTCGAATTCGTTCACAATTTCCTTGAAATCAACGTTTCCGATTTCAAGCAGCTTATCACGCTTATCGTTGCAGCCTTTTGAAAGATGCGAAGTTGGCACATTGAAAAGGAAAACTTCAACTTTGTAACCCTGTTCAATCAGAATTTTTGCCACAGCCAGCGCGTCACCGCCGTTGTTGCCAGGACCGGCAAACACCACAAAACGCTTGTTGGGGCGCCAGCGCGAAATTATTTCACAGGCCACAGCTGATGCTGCACGATCTATCAATTCAGTCACAGTGACTTCTTCGTGCTCGATGGTGTAATCATCGATTTTACGAATCTCATCTGTTGTAAATATTTTCATATCACGTTCTTGTTCTTACAAACTACAAATGTAGTGTTTTTTCATAGCTTTTACCGTTTTTCGCCATAAAATTATCTTAATTTTAATCACTCCGCACCAATTGTAGAGTCAACAAGCAAGTGCAAAATTAAGGAAAGTGATGGAAAAAGACTTCCTTAGGAGTTAAAAAGTTCAATTTTTGTCTGGGTCGGTTGTTGATTTTGTACTGTATTTCTTTGATTCTGCTTTCAGGGATGGCACTGATGTCAGTACCTTTAGGGATATATTGCCTGATAAGTTTATTGGTATTTTCAATCGCGCCCTTTTGCCAAGCCGAGTAAGCGTCGG
>JAKVKZ010000064.1 GCA_022484565.1 Muribaculaceae bacterium | reverse complement strand
CTATAGAACTTCATTTTGCCAATTCTCTGAAAATAAAGCTGCATAAAGTATAATTATCTAATTAATGAAAATTGCCATATATATTAAAAGAGGATGCATCGTTTTGACACACCCTCAACGAAGCTGCCCGTTCGCACAATACGGGTGGTGCGGCAACACCTCTACCGCATGACAGCATCGCCTTTCATACCCCAAAGTTAAGGACAAAATTTCTATCCGCAAAATAAAAGTGGGAAAATCGTATTACGCCACCATGACAATTGATTTTTTTGCTTGTCACAGGCTACTTGACATCGAAAAGAATGTTGAAAAAATCCTTTCTTGTTAGATTTAAGTTTCGCAATGTGTTTTTTACAATAAATTCCGGGACAGGGTCAACGTGAGTTTGCACAATAATGGGGCGAAGCAAATCTCTTCTCACCCATTTTTCATGTCCACCTTCAATTCCAATCATTTTACACCCACACTTTCCCAAAAACTCCCTATAATCTTTCAAGGGAATGTTGCTTAATTTTTGAGTGTTCATGACACTGGTATTTCTATCGGAGCATCGAATTTTTGATATTCTTTGTTTTCAAGGATATCCTTCAATTCTTCATTATTGCTCAGCAGCTCATCAAACCCTGGAGCCTTTATTTTATGTTGCTTATGACCTCTTACGTTCCATCCATGATTTCTCAAATCCTTTATAAGCGTGTTCTTTGTGATGCAATAATTAAGATAGATATTTAAGGATTCTTCAAATGATTTTTTTGATTCCTCCATACTGTTTCCAGATCCCGACAAATCCAAGGATGGGCAATAAGCAATAAACACATTATCCTCTTGAAATAAATACACAGGCAATTTCACGGAAATAAAATTGTTACCGCCAATATTATTGAATTGTCCAGAAAAATCAAAGTTTTGCATTCCGTTATTATTGTTTTGCAAATATACAACGATTTTTTTGCTTTATGAAAATTTTCAAGTTTAAGTTCGGATATTTTTTCGGTTTCATGCCTTGCGTTGTCGAGCCGCTGCTGTTGGTGTTTCTTTTTCTCCACCTCTTATTTCGCCTAAAGTGAAAAAAAGCGTCGCAATTTAATCTTGCGGCGCTTTCCATCACTGGAAGATGATTAGCATCTCCTCTTGTTTCTTTTGTGCTTCAAGGCTTTTGGAGCTTTGTACTTGTACATATAAAGCATGAGAATGTGCGTTGCCTCATTAAAACGTAAGTCAAGCACATAGCCGTTGCCATTACTTGTACGGCAAATGTTGCCATTCTTTGCCCTGAACCAATTCTTCAGCGGCTGCATGTTGTTGGTGCCATAGCTGGCAAACAATTCATCAACGGCAGTTTCGAGAAGTGATTCATTGTAGGAATCCGGAACTTGGATTTTCCAATAAGGAAGGCTCGAATTCTTGGTAAGGCCGTAGTCAACGACCTCTCCATTAACTTTCTGAGCAATCTCATGAGAATAGGAATCGCCTGCATCAGCAGCGCCCATAGCATAAGAAGCTATGGAAATCATACAAAGTACAAATGATAAAAAAAGTCTATTCATAATCATATATAGTTTTCACAAAAGTACATAGGCAAAAGCACAATTCCTAATTTTTTCAATAAAATCTTTCCCAGTTATAATCACCACCAAGTGCAGCATGGAAAGATAAATTCCCAGCAATATTAAATTAATAAACATTATTTAACTGAATTTATTTTGCATGTCAGCGAAACTGCACTAATTTTGTAAAAATTTCGGAAGTGTAAGTACACCGACAAAATCGGCACACTGCTAAAATGGTGAACGTTAAGCCGTTCTGAAAGTTCAAATCTTTCCGCTTCCGCAAGCCCCGCTTCGTGGCTGATATTGGCACATATGCGTGTCTCAGTTGGAATGTGAAAGCATACGAGAAGGGTGACGGGGGGCATATACCCCGTTTTTTATTTCATTCAGTAATAAGCCGTTCTATCCCCAAAGTATTGGTGCATCCATGTATGTACTCTCCCGCATAACAGGTGCTATATCCCAAAAAATTGCGAAGCAATTTCCAATTTGGCGAATTGGGCAAATATGGCCTATTATCAAATCTGCCAGATCAAAACATCCCCAAAGTAGGGGCGCATCCATGTATGCGCCCTCCCACATAACAGATGCTTTATCCCAAAAAATTGCGAAGCAATTTTCCTCTAATTAATCCATTGAAAATGAATTAATTAGGTCCCCCTCTTTGCTCGTCTTGCCTAAAGAGGGGGTGGCACGAAGTGCCGGGGGAGTTGCCGAACAAGGTATTTTCTCCCGCCCAAAATGGTGCATTATCCCCAAAAAATGCGAAGCATTTTCCTCACATCAGCCTCATTCGCCCCATCAGCCTCATCAGCCCCAAATCATATTTCCCTATTATCCCTAAAAATCAAAGCGGAATCCCCACAAAATCCCTTTCCCGAAGAATTCCAAAATTCTCTCCCCACAATCCATTTTTCCGTTTTTCTTGCATCCACCCAACTTCCCCTCTTTATTTTTGTTGAATTATCAATTAAAATGAAGCACTATGTTTTTAAATAGCGATTACCGTTGGGAATGTACTGGTGGAGAAACGGATTTCTTCAGCAAGGAGCAGATGAAGCATCGCCGTGACGCTCATGCGAGGTTCAATGCCGCCAGTGGCGACAAGGACACCGTCAGCGGCATCAATCTCGGCCCGCGCGTCAATCTTTGGCACAACATCTGGTATGATGGGAACCACAATGTTATATTTACCTTGCATTTACTTGGTATCTAACTAACGTAAAATAATAGTGTTAGGTAGAAATACACTGAAAAATTATAGAAATATAACATAATGTATGCGGTATATATGTGGTGATTATATTATCTTTGTGGTGACTTCTAAAATATATCAAATGGAAACTAATTATTTTCTTCGTAACAAACTATCGGGCAACGTTGAGGAAACCTTATACTTCCGCATACGTCGCCGCGTTCCTGTAGTCGATATTCTTATCAGCACACAAACAAAGGTAAATGTAAGCCGATGGAATAACGCTACACTCGGCAATGATGCTGAGAGGCTTCAAAAGTTCCTGACCTCGCCATACGGAAAAGGAATAATAAGCAAGTGTGACGCCGCATATAACGTCGCTGTTGCACTTGTAGTCGGTGATGGTGTTACTGACCGCAAAATCATTAAAGATGCCGTGTTTCGGGCTGTAAATGCGGAGGCCATAGCGCAGGCGGATAGAGCCAAACACGCAGCCGAGAGCAATGTAATGCAATGCCTTAACCGCTTTATTGCAGGCATCACTGACGGAACTATCACGTTTAAAAGGATGGGGGTCCGTCGCTACACTGATGGCAGCGTCGGGCGGTGGAACTCATTCCAAAAAATGCTAACTTCGTTCTACAAAGATTATCCATTTACTTGGGAGCAAATCGATGAGGAATTTAATAACATATTCCTTGCTTGGCTGCAAGCACACGGCTATATGAAAGCCACTATCAATAAAATGGTATCGGGACTTAAAACCTTAGCATTGTACTACCTTGGTCGTTGCCACGATAATACCGCCGTTCGTGAGTGCCTGTGCGGACTTGGCGAGGCGGACACGGAGGAAAAGGCAGCCGAGATATACCTAACCGCCGAGGAAATTAACGCGCTATATGATATGCAGCTTTGCGGTAATGATGGAATAGTCCGTGATATATTCTTGGTCGGGTGCTTCACGGGTCAGCGTGTAAGTGATTATGCCACTATAAAAGCCGAGGACTTCGGGACTACCTCGAAAGGTACGGAAGTCATTCGTATCAAGCAACAAAAAACGGGTAAACGTGTCGTTATACCTATCCTCGACACACGGCTAAAAGCACTTGCCGAAAAGTATAACTACAACTTTCCCCAAATCAGCCCGATTACCATAAATATTCATATCAAGAATATCTGTGCTGAACTTGCCGAGTCCGTTCCTACGTTACGCGAACTTGTACGCACTAAGCTAACCATGAAAGACCTTGCAGCCGAAAAGACCGCAGGCAAAGAACTATATCAGCGTGACGAATTAGGCAACGCATATAAGTACAAATGGCAGCTTGTCAGCACACACACAGCCCGCAGGAGTGCCATTACCTTAATGTATGCTTCCAATAAGTTCACGGCTCGGCAGGTGATGGCTGTATCGGGACACTCTACCGAAAGTATGTTGATGCGGTACGTCAAGTTGTCGGGTGACGAAAAGGCCGATGACCTCGCCGACTCGGCAAGTGACGGACTATTTTAATATGAAGTTTCAATTATTAATCATTTAAATATTATCATTATGAAAGATTATCAAATGAAGTATGATTACTATCTATTAGATAGACTAATCTCGGAGCAATTCGATGGCGACGCTAAAAAGGCGGGAGCCTTCCTGTATGATGCTGTGGGAGATTACTTGCACGCCCACGTTAACGCAGGCGAAAATCCTTGCAGCATACCTATGGCGTATGTTAGTGACTTCGCTCGTTGCATATATAATGCTGATCCAATTAAAAACGATTAAATTTTACTATTATGGAAATTCAAAAGCACGATTACCCCAAACTTGATGAACTGATTGCCACAAGTTGGGATGGCGACGCGAAAAAAGCCGCACAAGTTCTTTATCAAGCTATTTCTGATTATTGCCTTATTTATCAAAGTAATGGCGGTGATAGGGATGACGTACCTATTAATGATGCGGCTCTATTGTATTACCGCTTTTCTGAAAGCCTCGGAATTGTTAGGGATATAGCTGATTGCATTTTTGATGCGGAGCCTATCAAGTGAAATTGTTCACTCTCTATTAATTGAGGTCGGTTTAATTACTGACCTCTTTTTTTTATCCCCTATTTAGGGCGTAGAAGTCAATTAATTAGCAAATTCGTAGAGGTTTCCAAATCAGTAATACCTTATGCCACACAAGCCAAAATAAGCCCGTCTAAGGCTCTTTTAGTTCGTTACGCACGATTATACACTATTAGTGTGAAAAGCCCGTGTAGGCACTCACAAAAGCCCGTGAAAGGTATCGAATAAAGTGCCTCGGCTTCCTTTTTTCTCTTTATATCAAAATATGTTCTACAGCATATATTTAATATTTCTTAACATTCATAATTCTTCTCTCTGGACACACGAAAAAAGCCCCGTCAAGTGGCGGGACTTAATAGTCAGAAGTGCTTCATTTCTTTTTTCTCAATGCGCACCGATTACACGTCAATGGTAGGTAATAATGTACTCTGCGTTCCTCCTGTTTCTGTGCGGTGTCCTCCTGCTTCAACCGCTGTAGGTCGGCTATTTGCATTAATATGGCGGCACGCTTAGTCGGGCTTGTTTCCGCCACCGCGAGCCTTGATAATTCACCGATAACATTTTCCTTTTTAGTGAAGTCCTTTCCGTCGGTGTCGGCTGTGCTGATAAGTTGCCCACGCCTCGCCTTGAGATATTCCTCCACCGGCTTGCTGCGTAGCCACCTCAAAGCTATGCGGTGGAGGTTGAACTCAGTAGCCTTGCTCCCGTTGCCTTTCGCGGTGAGATATGCAAAGTCCGCATCTTTATTGATAAGATAGGAATCAATGCAAAATTTTTCCAATTTCGTCAACGGGTCATCCTTTTGCCTGTTCATTGCTTCGTTTCCTCATTCATTATCTCCTCGGCACTCTTAGGCCCAAACCAAAGCCCGCAAACATTCTCGAAAACTTTTGCCGAGAAGTTAGGAACTAAATCAAATAAACCTTGGAATGAAGTGCCAAATGAAAAGCCTTTCACCGAGAATGGCCGCCATCCGTGGCGTTTCTCCCATCCTTGCAGCTGCCTAACTTGGCGTATAATATCACATAACATAGAATAATATTCCTTTTCGTCGGGGCTGAACTCGCTTGTATGACGTGCCTTGATAGCATCGTCGGTTTGAGGCTGCAAAAACTTGAATATGCCTGCCTTAATCTCGAAGTCATAGTGTGCATAGCTGCCTATCGAATTGATAGTGTCAATGGCGGTTGCCACGTCATTAAAAGTGCGAGTGTAGCCCGCGTGAACTCTCTCACGTTCCGTTATCGGAATGTAGGCGGCACTAAGGTACTTCCTTTCCTGTTTGTCTAAATAAGCCTTGAACTTGTCGCGGTCTGTGAAGTCGGTGAGGTCGGCCATAGTGTCAATATAAAAGCCGTTGGCTCTTAGCGTCGATAACGCTTCATTCATTGCAGCCTCGTACGTCATTACTTCCTCTCGCTCCTGTTCGGCTGCCCGCTTGGCGTATCTCTTACCGAGTTCGCCAAATTCATTTAAATTTTTAGTAGTCATTTCTTATTGAATTTGTTGTTGAAAAAATCGTCTATCTCTCTCTTAGTAGCCGGCTGCGCCGGCTGCCTCTCCTGTGGCTTTTTCTGACTGAACTTATCATTGAAAAAGTCATCAATAATTTTATTATTTTCCGTTTCCATTTCTGATATAATTTAAAATTAGTAATCTCATTGCATTTATAGCAAAGCAAAAATATCGGTGTGGTATTCCGCTGCTTTCCATATCATCACGATACACTTCAAACTGACCCCGTGACTTGATAAATTTCACGCTACGCCCATTGATAGTGCATCGATATGCGTTCTTCCCCACTCGGTGGACACTCCCGAAGTGGAGCAAGTCGGGGGGTGGCTCCTCAACTTGCTCGTACCATGCGGGGGCGTGGAAAAACTTTGCGTCGCGGTCGCGTTCCTCATCATCTGAATAATCTCGCATACTCCATGCAAAGTGCCTCCACCCACTGCGTTACACTTGGCAAATCCTTGTCGGGGATAGTGCTATTAAACATATCCTCATCCTCGGCAAAGTAGTTGCCATCCACTTGGTTAACTCTGATTTTCTCATTGTTAACCTTGACTTCGTACACTCCTGCGCTGACCTTTCTCGGTACGCTGAATAAATACTTTAACTCTTTCATTTTCAAATAGTTATATATTAGTAATTAGAAATCTGTAATCCGTATATTTTACACAAGTAGAAAAAACTTCCTATATCGACACGTTGCCGTGTCCGTAGAATATTATTATATTTTCTCTCACACTCGGCAAACTTGTAGCTGTCATTTTGCCGGCTGACCGCATGAAAATACTCACGGCCTCTTTCCCCTAAGCCTGCGAGTGCCATAGCTGCCTTTACCCATAGGGCGTAATCGGTTGTAATATCGAGGTGCTGCCTCTCTATTGCCCTAACTGCTGCCTCAACTCTCGCTTCGTCGTTGGTACTCGGTTGGAAGTGCCTAATCGGTCGCATTGGCTCAATGTATCGTGCCGTGTAGGTAGTTGCGTTCACATTAATATAAGGAGCATCGTCATAAGTCATACACCTTAGCCGGCACACATCCTTGCAGGCAATATCGGCTTTAAGTCCTAACTTCAAAAAATCACGCCTTATGGCCTCGAAGTGCTGCCCGTGATACTTCGGGTATTTAATAGGAATAATAGCAAAATATCCGTTGCCGCTTACTGACTTGCTGCAATAGGACACTTCCCTAAATCTCGCCATTACCTTTTTTAGTTCGTTCCACTGGGGAAATGTAGTGTTATCCTTGGCGTCGAAGTCGATGCACACAAGCCCGCTATGCGCCTGCAAGTTCTCGGCCTTGCGTGTCGGTGAGAATATTCCGCTAATTGTCGCCTGCGGCAAAGATAGCTTTATTCGTTTCTTTTCCTCGGCATCGTTGCAGGCTCTTAACCTCTGAATATCCTCAACGTGCCTGCGGCTATTAAGGAAAGCTGCAAGTGTGGCGGTTGTGCCTGCCGTATCCGAAACGCCATTATATATGCTAATTTCTTTCTTGAATATATCCATATCATTAATTTTTAGGTTGTACTTTACAACTTGACACTTTACACGCCCGCAAACTCCGTGTGCATCGGGGCTGACCGCCATTTGCTGTGTAAAGTCGCTTTAATCTCGCCTCGGTAAGGTTTGAAAAATCAACTTTACATACAAATCTCGGCAAACTGCGTGCTGGTCGGGGCTGGCTGCAATGTAAAGTGTAAAGGTGTAAAGTAGTGGTCATTTTTTCAGAAACTCATTAATCGCTTGTCTTGACACTCCTATTGCCTGTCCTAACTGCGCCTTATTGGTTTCGGGGTAATAATTCAATAAGCCCCGGACTAATTCGCCTTTAGTCGCTTTCCGTTGAGGCTGACCGCCGCTAATCAACTCGCCAACCTTTTCCGCTGTGTGCTGGAAATACGCCATACACTCGACGGCATACCGCATAGCGTCGGGCGTTATTTCCATCACCCCGTCGAGAGGAATATGAAGTAATTGCGCTATCCCCGCCCACCTTATCACTTGAATTTGCAGCTTAGCAAGTGCCGCTTGCTGATAGCCATTTTCTGCGGCTGCAATCTGGTTTTGAATCTCATCGAAAAAATCAATGTAAACTTTTTTTGCTTCGGGACTTATCGTCATTGCCCCGCTGGGAAGTTCGTTTAATTGAAGAATAACATTTGCCCAAAGGTCATGCAAAGTGTCATTCAACTTATTATCAGCATAGCTTGCAAACTCGACGCTATCGGGGAAAACGAACAAAAACCTTTGCACAAAGCCGTTATTCACTAATTGCGGCCGCCCGAAAGTGGTAGCCAATATATCCGGCTGAATAGTCCCTATCACATTAAGGAAAGGTTTCTCGATTAGTTGCGGCTCGTCACCTTTACGATTAATCACTATATTCTTTGCATCGAATATAGATAACATTTGAGCAACCTCGCCACTATGGTTATATCTGCCGACATCCTCTATCATGCCGGCTATCTCGTCGCGGTACAAAGTAACGCCATTGTTATTATCTGCAAGCACTTTGTTCCTTGCTTCGGGGGTCGTGTCGCTTATAAGTAGTTGCTTGTAGGTAGGCTTGTCGCCGTCGCTTCCCGCATCTTTCCATTGCTTTAGCTTAGTTCGGTAATCTCGGTAATTCCGTGCGTCGATAGCTTCCAAAGGTGCGAATAAATCATTTAGAGGTTGGCTCTTTGCGCTGCCACTTGGTGCTACAATTATAGCCCATAGCATCAATGAATTGTCATACTTATCCGACACGATAAGACGTTTCCCCACTGCCGCACTTGCAGCCGCCATAACTGCTATTGTGGCGAAGTCCCTGGGACACTGACGAACTTCGGACACGTCATTTATCACCTGCTGGGCATAAGTAGGTAATCCCCATATCGGCAATGAATATTCACGATGCAATGGAATCTTTTCAGCGCAATTTTCCTCGGTATTTTCTTGATTATCAGCAATAATATTGCTACCTTTGTTGCGTGATAACACCATTGAAACCGCTTCCGTTACGCTCACGGGGGCGGCTTTTTTTATTTCCTCGTTCATTTCGTATGCGAATATTTAGTTAACTTTCCTCCTTGGATAGCATCGTCTATTTCCTCGGCTGAAAATAGAATCCTACCTTGCACCTTTTTTGGCTTGATAATTCCTCGATCGACATAGTTATCGACACTGCGAAGTGTCACCCGAAGTAGGTCGCATAAATCCTTGCGGGTGTAGTACTTAGGTTTTTTCTGTGCAGCTTCCCCGATGGCCTCGGCCACCGCTTCCTTGACTGCCAACTTAATTTGCAATAAAAATTCTTTTTTCATCTTTTTTAAATTTTAATTGTTGTTTTTCATGTTTTATCTTTTACACTGCAAATTTATATTAATGTTTTTAAATTAACAAAACAAATCTTAATTTTTTTGCGTGCGTTTTTCTATGATTTGCGCTGTTATTCATAATATCCACAATATCAGCAAGTTGGTGAAAATCTGAAAAATGAAAAAAATTTATAGGAGAAATGACCCACCTACATTGGCGATTTTTAGGGGGGGTATCCCCCCTATATAATGGCACCCTGTTAGCGCGATAATGAAGTATGAGTATATATATGTATTAAGTAATATATTATATAAGTATTACATTAATATATATAGTATGATGCTACATAATAACGCTATCCATTCGCATGGAGTGCGCCATTATATGGAAGTCAGTGCATGAAGTTGCATCAATATATCTCTTAATGCCGGTTGAAGTAGTAGGGTATGCCGCCTGTTAAGTCCGTGACACTTCGATATAATTCAGCACGTCTATATCCGTATGATTATATTCAATTGTAGGGCGTCATTCGTAAAATCAATATGCTGTATATAGGTGTCGAAAGTTGAGGTGTGGTATGTTTGTGGGGAGTTTTTGAGGTTGCCCACCTCTTATGATAGTCTAATAGGCTATTAGTCAGTAAACTATATTTTGTTATTGTGGTTTGATGGGGATATTTGCTGTCTCTTTTCCGACACCAATCTCGGCAAGAGCATCCTTGCCGTCCAGATTGCCGACGAGGTGTCCCGCCGTTTCCATCGCAACGTCCTTTATTACGATTTCGAGCAGTCACTCCAGCAGTTCTCCTCGCGCTACTCCACAAAAGAGGGCATGCACCATTTCACCAAGCAGTTCATCCGCGTTACCCCTGTTTACGACAATGGCGTGTTCGATTCCTACGATGCTTTCTTTGCAATCAAGCACGTAATCCGCGAACGTCGTGCGCCGTTCCTGATAATCGACAACCTTTCGGCTCTCTGCACCACCTCATATTCTCCCGCCGCCTTCGGCGCTTTCGTCACCGCGATTTGGAAATTGCAGCGTCTTTACGACCTTTCAATCCTAATTCTCGCCCACACCAGCAAGCACAGTCCGAACCGTGCGCTCGGCATCAACGACCTTGCCTTCTCCCGTGCCTTCATCAACCATTGCGATTCCGCCTTCGCCATCGGCCAGAGCGTCTCCGATCCCGATGTCCGTTACATCAAGCAAATCAAGGACCGCACCGGCAATATCATCTATGGAAAGAACAATGTGATTCCGTGCAAAATCAGCCGTGTCGATTACGGGCTTCGTTTTGTCGAGGACGAATGTTGTGCCGAAAGCTCGTTGATAGGCCGCCAGTGCCTGCCTCCCGACAAAGTCGAGTCCATCCGTCTTCTCGCCTCCCTGCAAGGTGCCTCAAAGCGTCTTATTGCCAAGGTAGTCGGTGTATCACCAGCAACCGTTTCCAAAATCATCGGCAAATATGGTGCTAAGGAAGTTCCAGAAGAAGATGAAGCTACACCAAATCCGCAAAATCCACAAAACGGCATTGAAGAATCCGATGCAGAATTCGAGGAAATCACCGAAGAAAACCCATCCCAAGCCGAGCCTGAAAAAAGCGAAATAGTGTGTGAAGCGTCTAACCGTGAACACCCTCGTAACGCATCAGCCATTCAGGAAGTTACAAGCGAATTAGGTGTTCAAACCCACGAAGTTTCCTCCACCCCTTTAGTGCCACAAACCAACCCCCAAACCGGCATTGAAGAATCTGATGCTGAGTTCGAGGAAATTCCAGCAGAAAGCCTATCCCAAACCGAGCCTGAAAAAAGCGAAATAGTGTGTGAACCGTCTAACCGTGAACACCCTTGTAACCTATCAGATGCTCATGGCGTTACGAGTAAATCAGGTGTTCAAACCCACGAAGTTTCCTCCACCGCTTTAGCGCTGCAAACCGCCCCGCAAACTGCCACACAAATCATTCCGAAATTAAGCGATATTATCAATACCATAATTTTCAAAAATAAAATGCTCAAAAAGCTATTAAATCAATCCGAAAACTATGCGCCCGGGCATCAACCACCATTACCCCCGCCGACATCATAATCCTGTCTTCAACAATCAAAAATAATCATCTTTATTTTTGCTATTTTCAGTGGCTTGCTCTATCTTTGTAAATGCACTTACATAACCATTGAATGAACAAAGAAATAATAATCAAATATATAATAATCATGTCGTTATCATCGATATTTTCATTCAGTTCGTGCGGACAATCAGCGACGAACCGCCAAGAAATGCGCCAAGCAGCCGTGGCTGGCAGTTTCTACCCTGCCGAGAAAATAGCACTCGAAGATATGCTGAAAGAATTTTATCAAAATGTGGGAAGCGACACATGCAGCAATGTGGCAGCAGTGATAGTTCCCCATGCCGGATATGTATTTTCAGGCGAAGTGGCTGCCTCAGCATTCTCAAAAATCGATGCTAATCACCATTACGACCACATTTTCATAATAGGTCCAAGCCACCACGTCAGTATGCGTGGAGCGTCGATAAATAACGGTTATGAAACTTACGACACGCCAATTGGCCTTGTCAAAGTTGACGTTGACCTGTGCGACAGCCTCATTAAAGGACATCCTGAATGTTTCACCTGTAATCCTGCAGCGCACTCAACTGAGCATTGCATTGAGGTGCAGCTGCCCCTTCTGCAATATCATTTCCACAATATGCCGCCCATTGTGCCTATCATCATCGGAACGGAGCATCCAGAAACTCTAAAAAAGATTGCAAAGGCTCTCGCACCCTATTTTAGCGACAAGAACTTATTTGTAATAAGCAGCGATTTCTCACATTATCCAAGCTATAAGGATGCGCAGAAAGTCGACAAGCGCACCGCCGACGCTGTAAGCACTGGCGATATTGAAGAATTGGAAAAGGCAATAGCCGCGAATGAGCGCGACAGCATTCCCAATCTTGCGACAAGTGCCTGCGGTGAATGTGGTATTGCCACATTACTCTATATGATTAATGGGAATAAGGGCATAAAAATAAATCATGTGATGTACCGCAACTCTGGCGACTCGCCCTACGGCGACAAATTCCAAGTGGTGGGTTACAACTCATTCGTTGTGTTGCGCGACGGAAACGGCAAACCGACGAGTGCCGTTGGATTCAATCTCACCGACAGCGAAAAGTCAACATTGCTGCACATAGCCCGCACCACGATTGCCAACCGGCTGAACCGCACATCGGAAGCCGTCTACAAAGAATCGGAGCTTACCTCTACTCTGCGCATGAACTGTGGCGCATTCGTCACTCTCAACGAGAACGGGAATTTACGTGGCTGCATTGGACGTTTCGGCGACAGTCAACCGCTCTACAGAGTGGTTGAGGAAATGGCTGAAGCAGCAGCATTTGAGGATCCGCGTTTCAATTCAGTGGCCAAAAGCGAACTGCCGAAGATAGAAATTGAGATTTCAGTGCTCTCACCGATGAAGCGCATCCACAGCATTGATGAATTTACTCTGCACAAGCAGGGCATCTACATTTCAAAGCACGGCATGAGCGGCACATTCCTGCCACAAGTGGCGGATGAGACCAACTGGACAAAAGAGGAATTTTTAGGACATTGCTCGCGCGACAAGGCGGGACTTGGATGGGACGGCTGGAAAACGGCTGAATTGTACACCTACGAGGCCATCGTATTTAATGAGAAATAGGCTATGATGCTTTGGACCACAACCGGAAAAGGTGCAAAATGCGATATTTGTCCGCATGAATGTAACCTTGCAGAAGGTCAGCACGGACTGTGCAAGAGCAGGGTCAACAGAGGTGGAAAAATAATATCCGAAGTGTACGGACATCTGTGCGCACTCAACATCGACCCCGTGGAGAAAAAGCCGTTGCTGCATTTTCATCAGGGAAGCAATTGCCTGTCGATAGCCAGCACGGGCTGCAACCTTGCTTGCCGTAATTGCCAGAATTGGGAAGTATCGCAGGCTATGCCGTCGGAAGTGAACAGCATTGACATGTCGCCTGAACATTTAATCATGATGTGCATTTCAAAGCGCTGCCGCACCATAGCCTATACCTACACGGAACCGTTAACATGGTACGAATACACCCGCGACTGCGCAGAACTCGCGCACAGACACGGCATCAGCAACATTCTTGTGTCGGCCGGTTACATCAACCCAGCTCCACTTAAAGAAATCGCACCACTCATTGATGCGGCAAACATCGATTTGAAATCATTCAGCAATGAAATTTATCAAAAAATAAATCATGCTTCGCTTGCTCCAGTATTGGCAACATTGGTCACGCTACTGAAGGCTGGCACATGGCTTGAAATAACAAATCTGGTGATTCCAGGCATAAACGATGACGAAGAATTGATTAGGCAAATGTGCAGATGGCTTAAAGAAAATGGATTTGCCGACTGCCCATTGCATTTCAGCCGATTCTTTCCGAATTACATGATGCGCGACACCCACCCGACACCGTTAAAAACACTTCTGATGGCTCACGACATAGCCATAGATGAAGGAATGCATTTCGTTTATATCGGCAATGCTGGCGAAATTGAAGGCGAGAACACCACGTGCCCCGATTGTGGCAAAATCGTGGTCAGGCGCGACGGATACACCGTTTTGGACAATCGCATCAAGAATGGCTGTTGCCCCGATTGTGGCACAAAAATTGCAGGAATCTGGTAATACGATATGGAAATATACATCAAAAATATGGTATGTGACCGCTGCGTCATGGCTGTGCGCTCCGCGATTTCGCACGTGGGGCTGAAGCCTGGCAGCGTGAAAATCGGCAAGGCTGTAATCGACGGCAAAGTCGAGCCGGAAAAATTGCATCAGCTTGCCGACAATCTCAATGCCATAGGTTTTGAGATTCTCGACGACCGCACAAGTCGCCTTGTGGAAAGCATCAAGCAGGAAGTGATAGCAATTGTGCGGAGTGAAAGGCCCAATCCAGAAAAGCTGTCGTATCTGCTTGCCTCCCGACTTGGGACAGACTACAAGCAGCTCAGCAGCGTTTTCTCGGCTGCCGAAGACCGTACCATCGAAAAATACTTCATCGCGCAGCGGGTGGAGCGGGTGAAAGAGCTGCTTGCCTACGGCGAACTCACCATTTCGGAAATTGCTTTCCGCACAGGTTATTCCAGCGCGGCACATCTCACTCGTCAGTTCAGGCAGGTAACAGGAACTACTCCAAGCGACTACCGTGGCAGCACCACCCCTCGCCTGCCGCTCGACAAGGTTTGAACATAGTGTGAGGATAATCATGCAAGTTTTTCAGCGAATTGTGTAATGCATGGCAAGTGGCTGCGCATTAATTTTGCAGCGTAACAAAGAAAGGTTCATTATGATTACTGTTCTGAAAGATTATGTTATGACTTTAGTGACGCTGGTCAACCAGATGTCGCCTTACCTGCTCTTCGGTTTCCTTATTGCGGGTGTTCTTCACGCATTTGTGCCTCACAGCATCTATGCCCGTCATCTCGGAGGAAATGACTGGAAATCTATAGTGAAGGCGGCAATTCTCGGCATTCCGCTGCCGCTGTGCTCATGCGGCGTGATTCCCACCACAGTCTCTCTGCGCAAGAACGGAGCATCGCGTGCAGCTTCCACTTCGTTCCTGATTGCCACACCACAAACGGGTGTTGACAGCATCGCAGCCACCTATTCCCTGCTTGGTCTCGGCTTCGCCATTGTGCGCCCTGTAGTGGCTCTCGTCACTGCAATGCTCGGCGGAAAATTGGTGCAGACGTTTGGCGGGAAAACTGACAAGACCGACACGGAAATGGAGTGCGACAGTTGCGGATTCAGCGTTGAGCACACTTCGCTCAAAAAGAAGATAGTTGAGACTCTCAAATATGGCTTCATCAATATGATGCAGGATGTGGGTAAATGGCTGCTTATCGGACTGCTCCTTGCGGCTCTAATTTCAGTACTTGTGCCCGACGATTTCTTTGCGAGGTTCGCCACCACGCCTTTGGTCAACATGCTGATAGTGCTTGCCATTGCCGTTCCGATGTATATCTGCGCCACTGGCTCCATCCCCGTAGCATTGACTTTGATGATGAAAGGCTTGTCGCCTGGTGCCGCGCTGGTGCTGCTCATGGCTGGTCCGGCCACCAACATCGCTTCGATTCTTGTAATCGGTAAAGTGTTCGGTAAGCGCACCACGTTGGTCTATCTCATTTCCATCATGGTCGGTGCGCTCGGATTCGGGCTGCTCATCGACTATGCACTGCCTCTGAGCTGGTTTAAGACCGGAATGGTGGGAATGTCGATGGAGAGTTGCCACGCCATGGGAGCATCGCCAATCAGCATCACGTGCAGCATCGCCTTTGTCGCTCTGCTGATGTGGGCATTCATTTCAAAATTTATCAATTCAGTAAAACTAAAAAATAACAGCAAAATGAAAAAGGAATATCAAATTAAAGGCATGGTGTGCAACCATTGCAAAGCCAACGTGGAAAAGAATCTCGCCAAAGTGGCGGGTGTAAATTCAGTAACTGTTGACCTTGAGCGTGGCATCGCCTACGTTGACGGCAATCCCGACGACAATCAAATTGCCAAGACCGTAAATGATCTGGGTTATGAATTTGTGAAATAAATATTTAATGGATTCTTATTTGCCCTTGCCTACCACATTCTTCAACTCGCTCTTGTCAATTACGAGATAGACGGTGTCAATCACATGGCCCGTCTGCCCCGACTGCTGATTGGCATTGAACTGGAGTTTTTCAGTGAATTTTTTGTCGAGCACAATCACCTCATCAACGAAATAGTCGGTCTGACCGCGATTGTCCCAGACATTTTTCAAGCCCCACACTTCATGATACTTGATTTTCACTTTCCAGCCTTGACTTGCGGCACTGTCGAGCGTGGCAATAATTTTCGGGTCGTTCTTGTCGTTGTCAACGGAAAATTCAAAAGGTTCACCACTTGTATTCATACCAGTCTGGGTAACATTAAGATGCCCGTCCCATGAGTCCCAAATCACTCCCGAACGCGAAAATTTGGTTACAACTCCTATGCGCTCACCCTGCGAGTAATTTTCCACACACGACACCGCACACAGCGCGACTGTCGCGAGAATCATAATTAAAATCGTCTTTTTCATTGTCAATTCATGTTTTAGATATTTCATCGGCTTCCTGCACCAACGATGCTGTAAAGATACTCTTTTTACAGCAATGATTTTCCAAATTTCAGCAGTAAATTTGAAACTGAATGGCAACCTGATTAATCTTTTATCATTTCAACTATTTCTTAATGAACTTCTTTCCGTTTCTGATATATATGCCTGGCGCAAGTGAAGATGAATTTGTCACCCTTTGCCCGGATATTGTGTAGATGGCATCATTAATATTATCATGCTTCTGAACAGTTATATTTTCAATGCCGCTTCCGCTTGGTTTGTAAAAGTCCGCAAGATAGGAAGATGGTTTATTGCCAACGACAAAAGCCCCATTGCCATTGCCATCCCACCCGCTATACTGCTCAGGCTCCCAATAAAAAGCTCCAGCACAGCGGTCAATGACCTCAAGGTCTTTACGGAGTTTTGCAAGAATATTCTTATCCTGCTTATCCCAATGATTCATACCCACTTCGGCAATCATCACGGGGGTATCATAACGATTAATGAGAGCTGTCACATTGCTGACGCATTTTGCCTCCACCGTTTCCCATTTGTTCTCAGCCGTCACATTGTCAGTCCAATTGAAATAAAGCGACAAGCCTATCATGTCCCACACTGCACCGGCATTTTTTACCGCATCAAGCGACCATTGCGAAGTGCCGTTGTTATCCCCGGTACTGATGTGCAAAATCGTTATGCACTGAGGAAACACCGCTTTCGCAGCCTTTGCCCCAGCGTTGAAAAATCTGGCGTATTTAGCAGAACCGCCTTTCGACAGCTGCCCGGTAGGATAAAACATTCCATCAGTGGTTTCATTGCCCACCTGCACCCATGTCACGTCGAGGCCTTCATCTTTCAGCCTTTTAAGAACCACTTTTGTGTGCTGAGCCACAGCAATGCAAAGCTGGTCAACGGTATAATCCTTCCATGTAGCAGGTCTGTTCTGTTGGCCGGGGTCAGCCCAAGTGTCACTATAATGAAAGTCTATCATCAGTTTCATTCCAAGCGCAGCTGCACGTTTAGCCTTCACCACCACGTCTTCCAGCCCGCAATAATTATTTTCAGGTTTCACCCAAACCCGCAGTCGAATTGCCTGACATCCCAAATCCTTTATAATGCTCATGCATTCCTGCTGCTGGTCATTCATATTGTAGAATTTTGCGCCTTTGTCCTCCATTTCTGTAAGATAGCTCACGTCGGCTCCAAGCACGAATTTGCCTTGAGCCATGGCCATTACTGACATCGTCAGCATTCCAAACATCAAAATAATAATTCTATTCTTCATCATTCGGTAGATTTGTATTTGAAGCATGGTTCAGCTAATTGAATATTCTTAATCTGTAGCGGATTCATTCTCCTTGCAAATATAAATTATTTTTTGCAACTATTCTGGGACAGTAGAAATTTAGTGGGGAAAAATTAATAGGAATAACGGGAAAAGCATTTACTTTGCGGAATGGAAACAGAACAATTACAGGCATTGGCACAAGTGGTGCTGCCAACAGAAATACTTAAAT
>JAKVKZ010000063.1 GCA_022484565.1 Muribaculaceae bacterium | reverse complement strand
TCCCTCACTGCCCATGCGGGCTGTGAGGCGTACGGGGTATTAGTCGCCATTTCTGCCGGTTATCCCCCTGGCGCGGGTTGGTTGCATACGTGTTACTCACCCGTCCGCCGGTCGCCGTCAGTAGTATTGCTACCACCACGCTGCCCCTCGACTTGCATGTGTTAAGCCTGTCGCTAGCGTTCATCCTGAGCCAGGATCAAACTCTCCGCTGTTGTTATCTTGTTTCTTTTCTTTTTCCGTTGCTTTCACGGAATGGGAATTAAACCGGACTTCATTCGCGCAGCGCCGACCGCCTGCCTTGGACCCGCTGATCTATCGCCCTAAAGGCTGTATGTTTCCACCCTGGTTAGCTTCAAGAAATCTGACGGAGAGCTTCTCGTCACATGTTCTCCTGTCTCTTGCACTACCTAAAGTATTTCTGTCTGTCGCATCATTTCAATGATCTATGCGCCCCGTTTTTCCGAAACGCGAGTGCAAAGATACGGCTTTTTGCCAATCCCACAAAACTTTTTCGGAATTTTTTGGAACTTTTTTCCGCTCTTTCGGCGAGATGCTCCACCAAATCGCTAAAGTGCAGCACGTTGGAGACGAATAATTTTTTGCGATTTTTTTTGATTATTTTCTGCTTGCAGTGATTTTTCACCCCAAAAAGCCCGACTGAGGCTGATTTGAGCCATCTTCTTGGACGGGCTGGGGTGATTATTGGACAGATTAGCCAAATTGACCCAATTGATTGCCGATTTACTGTAAGAATAAGATGTTGCTTACAAAGTAAATCCGTGCGTGGGTGTGAACACCTAAAACGGCACTTAATGCGCTGAACTGCTAAATGTTCGCAGGGGTGTTCACGGTAAGGCATTGCACACACCTTTACAAGGTTTTCACCTACAGAATATTCCCGATTCATTACGCTTCTGCTGGCTGAAGTGATGATTGACCCGATTCGCCAAATTGACCCAATTGATTGCCGATTTACTGTAAGAATAAGATGTTGCTTACAATGAAAATTTGCATGTGGGTGTGAACACCTAAAACAGCACTTAATGCACTGAACTGCTGAATGTTTGCAAGGGTGTTCACTGTGAGGTAGTGCACACACGTTTGCAAGGTTTTCACCTACAGAATATTCTCGATTCCTTATGCTTCTGCTGGCTGAAGTGATACTTTGCCCGATTTGCCAAATTCGCCTAATTGATTTCCGATTTACTGTAAGAATAAGATGTTGCTTACAATGAAAATCAGTGCGTGGGTGTGAACACCTAAAACGGAGCTTAATACGCTGAACTACTGAATGTTCACAAGGGTGTTCACGGTGAGGCATTGCACACACCTTTACAAGGTTTTCACCTACAGAATATTCCCGATTCATTACGCTTCTGCTGGCTGAAGTGATGATTGACCCGATTCGCCAAATTGACCCAATTGATTGCCGATTTACTGTAAGAATAAGATGTTGCTTACAATGAAAATTTGCATGTGGGTGTGAACACCTAAAACAGCACTTAATGCACTGAACTGCTGAATGTTTGCAAGGGTGTTCACTGTGAGGTAGTGCACACACGTTTGCAAGGTTTTCACCTACAGAATATTCTCGATTCTTCATGCTTCTGCTGGCTGAAGTGATGATTGACCCGATTCGCCAAATTGACCCAATTGATTGCCAATTTACTGTAAGAATAAGATGTTGCTTACAAAGTAAATTCGTGCGTGGGTGTGAACACCTAAAACGGCACTTAATGCGCTGAAAGAATGGATGTTCGCAGAGGTGTTCACGGTGAGACATTGCACACACCTTTACAAGGTTTCCGCCCATGAAATACGCCAGATTCAATATTCCTCTGCTGACTGAAGTGATTATTGACCCGATTCGCCAAATCAGCCAAATTGATTGCCTATTTATGGCAAGACTATAACGCTGCCTGCAAAGTAAATTCGTGCGTGGGTGTGAACACCTAAAACGGCACTTAATGCGCTGAAATGCTGAATGTTCACAAGGGTGTTCACGGTGAGGCACTGCACACACGTTTACAAGGTTTTCACCTATGAAAAACTTATCGTCACGCCCTATTCCATCAGAATGTTTTAGGATGGAATTTGGATCTTCTACCATCTTACCCAATTGAAATGAAACAATATTTTTCATGACTCTATACATTATTATATAAATAATGGGACAAAGATATAAGATTGAAAAAGCGATAATTCATGAAAAACGCCAAAATAATAAATGCAAAAAGCAAAGAATGGTAGAAAAAAATATTATTTTTGTGGATTACTAATAAGAATAAACTTTTATACCAACAAAAATGGACAATACAGTACTTTATAATCTTACGTACGGACTTTACGTAGTTGGAGCCATGGACGGAGAAAGACCAGTGGGTTGCATAATCAACACATGCTTCCAAGTGACGAGCGAGAACCCAATACTTGCCATCTCACTCAACAAAAACAATTACACATTAGAAGCCATTAAGAGGTCGAAACGATTCAGCCTATCAATAATAGCAGAAGACAGTGACGAACTCATTATCCCTACGTTCGGCTTTCAAACGAGCAAAACGGCCAACAAATACGAAGATTTCGGATTCACAATGCTTGACGGAACGCCGATAGTGAACGGGAAATTCGCAGGAAGGCTTGTACTTGAAGTGATACAGATGATAGACAACGAAACGCATGAAGTGGTGTTGGCACGGCTTGTGAATACCATGAAGGGAACAGGCACACCAATGACCTACGCTTATTATCACAAAGTGGTGAAGGGCCACGCACCAAAGAATGCCCCAACCTACCGCAAAGAAGAAGACCCAACAGTGAAGAAATACGTGTGCGACGTTTGCGGATACGTATTTGCAGGCGATATTCCCGACGACTTTGTATGCCCAGTGTGCAAACGCGACAGAACGCATTTCCACCTTATGGAATAACAATTGAACAAACAGCAAACATAAAAGCGCGATATCGATTAAGAAGTCGCGCTTTATTATGTGCCAGCTGAATTATTCAGCCAAAAAAAGCGCGGCAACAAGTAATTGAAGCCACGCCTTAAATTTATCAGAAAACTATTATTTCAATTTGAGAATTGAACGCATCTTATCCATTGCAGCAGCAAGTCCATCAGGATTCTTACCGCCTGCCTGAGCGAAATTAGGCTGACCGCCACCACCACCCTGAATGAGCTTGGCAGCCTCGCGGACAACTTGTGCAGCATTCCAACCGTCCTTGACGAGATTATCAGAAATCATCACAGTAAGCATCGGTTTGCCAGCCTCTTCAGTAGCGCCAAGGAATACAAGATCAGGAATGGAATCAGCCTTAAGCGCAAATGCAATGCCCTTTACGACATCAGCCAAACGCGGGCCTGTGCAAGATACGACCTTAATACCATTAACGACCTCGGCAGCTTTAAGTGACATGTTTTTAGCCGCATTAATCCGCTCCTGCATGAATTCTTCAGCCTGCTTGCGGAGGACTGAGTTATCGGCAAGAGTCTTTTCGAGAGCAGGGACAAGGTTCGGAGCATTATTAAGGAGAGCACGAAGCTGCTTCAAAGTTCCTTGGAACTCATCGATAGCATCTTCAACACGAGCACCAGTGATAGCTTCAATACGGCGTATGCCAGCAGCAATACTGCTCTCGGAAACAATCTTAATCATGCCAATATTACCAGTGTTGGCAACATGAGTGCCACCACAAAGCTCAATAGAATTACCATACTGAATGACACGCACCTTGTCGCCATATTTTTCGCCGAAGAGAGCCATAGCCCCAAGAGCCTTGGCATCAGCAATAGGCACATCACGATGTTCACAACGAGGAATAGCCATGCGCACCTTTTCATTGGCAAGATGCTCAACACGTGAAATTTCCTCGTCGGTCAACTTCTGGAAATGCGAGAAATCGAAACGCAAAAATTCGCCATTCACAAAAGAGCCTTTCTGCTCAACATGAGTGCCAAGCACCTCACGGAGTGCCTCATGGAGCAAGTGTGTGGCCGAGTGGTTGCAGGAAATGGCCTGCCGACGCGCAACGTTAATTTCAGCATGGAAAGTTTCAGAAACGTCCTTAGGAAGACGAGTGGCTATGTGTACAGGAAGATTGTTCTCGCGTTTAGTGTCGATAATCTCAATGACATCGTCACCACAAACAAGACGGCCAGTATCGCCAACCTGGCCACCCATTTCGGCATAGAAAGGAGTGCGGTCAAGCACAATCTGATAGAATTCCTTGTTTTTCTGCTTAACCTTGCGATAACGAAGAATATCAGTATCAACCTCAGTCAGGTCGTAACCGACAAATTCCTCCTCGCCCTGCTTCAGTTCTACCCAATCGCCAGTTTCGACAGCGGCAGCATTACGGGCGCGCTGCTTCTGCTTCTGCATTTCGGAATTGAACTCATCAACATTGACAGTCATATCTTTTTCTTTGGCAATCAGTTCAGTCAAATCGAGCGGGAAGCCATAAGTGTCGTAAAGCGTAAATGCATCCACTCCAGTGATTTCAGTCTTTCCAGCCTTTTTAGCCGAAGCGATAAGCCCGTCAATCATTTTTATACCATTATCGAGAGTGCGCAAGAACGATTCTTCCTCTTCCTTAATGACACGTTTGATAAGTTCGCTCTGCGATTTCAATTCAGGATAAGAATCGCCCATCTCATCAATCAGAGTGTCAATCAACTTAAACATGAAAGCCTGCTTCTGACCGAGGAAGGTGTAACCATAACGGACAGCACGGCGAAGAATACGGCGAATGACGTAACCAGCCTTGGCATTTGAAGGAAGTTGGGAATCAGCGATAGAGAACGCGATGGCACGCAGATGGTCAGCAACGACACGCATTGCCACATCAACTTTTTCATCAACGCCATAAGACTTGCCAGAAATCTCGCCAATTTTTTTGATGATTGGCTGGAACACATCAGTATCGTAATTCGACTTTTTACCCTGAAGCACCATGCAAAGGCGCTCAAAGCCAAGTCCAGTGTCGATGACACGCGCAGGGAGAGGCTCAAGAGAGCCATCAGCCTTACGATTATATTGCATGAAAACGAGATTCCAAATTTCAATCACTTTTGGATTATCCTTGTTGACGAGGTCACGTCCAGGCACTTTAGCCTTTTCATCATCATCACGAAGGTCGATGTGGATTTCAGAGCTTGGACCACAAGGACCCATATCGCCCATTTCCCAGAAATTATCGTGATGGTCACCATTAATTATGTGGTCGGCAGGAAAATGCTTACCCCAAAACTCGGCAGCCTCATTGTCACGCTCAAGGCCTTCGCTCTCGCTTCCCTCAAACACAGTGGCATACAAAATGTCGGGATTAATTTTAAGGACATCGACAAGATATTCCCAGCAAAAATCAATAGCCTCATGCTTGAAATAGTCGCCAAACGACCAATTGCCAAGCATCTCAAACATAGTGTGGTGATAAGTGTCGTGACCAACCACTTCAAGGTCATTATGTTTTCCGCTGACACGTAGACATTTTTGAGAGTCGCAGGCGCGATGGAATTTCGGCACGACATTACCAAGAATAATATCCTTGAACTGATTCATACCGGCGTTGGTGAACATAAGCGTCGGGTCGTCCTTGATGACCATAGGAGCAGACGGCACAACAGTGTGTCCCTTGCTTTGGAAAAAATTCTTGAATGAATCCCTAATTTGGTTTGCTGTAAGCATATTGCTATATGAATTAAATTGATTATACGAGCTAAAACACAATTATTTGCCAAAGGCAAAATAAAAATGCTGAAACAGAGTGCAAAAGTAGTTGATATTTATTATTTTTGCAAACTAAGGAAGCGACAAACAGCAAGAACAGGCTGAAAATCGCATAAAAAACGACAAAGATGAACGAGCTGGACAAAAAATTCTATAAAATTAGCGAGGTAGCCGGAATATTAGGCGTGCCCGCATCGACACTGCGCTTCTGGGAGAAAGAATTCACTGTGATAAAGCCTAAGCGCAACGACAAGAACACCCGATTCTACACGCCAGAAGACGTGGAAACAATCAGAATGGTGTACTTTTTGGTAAAAGAGAAAGGGCTGAAACTTGATGCCGCCCAAGCGGAAATAAAGCACAACAGGCATAATGTGTCGAAGCAAAGCGAAGTGATAGAACGTCTGCAAGGGATGAAAAAGCAACTGCAAGAGCTGCAGAAAGCATTCAACGCCTTAAGATAGCCAAATCAAAATAAAGTTTAATCATACTCAATGACAACAAGCAGCCCCTGCCATCCCGGTAGGAGCCGCTTACAAATTTATGATGAAAAAAATAACGGTTACTAAATAAACGCGAACAGCTTAGAATGGCAGGTCGTCGTTGCTTTCGCCATCAGTTGCTGAAAAATCAGCTGTAGGAGGCGGAGCCACAGGAGCAGCAGGAGCGCCGGCGGCGGCAGGAGCAGCTGCAGGTTGAGCAGCAGCGTTCGGGTCAATCTTTTCGGCCTTCCAGCCACGAATACTGGTGAACCAACGACCATTATACTCACGACTTTCAATATCGAAACTCAAATTCACCTCATCGCCGACTTCAAGCTGAAATTGATTAGCACGATCACCGAAAAAGTCGAAGAAGACCTTTTTAGGGTAAGCTTCGTGAGTTTCGAGCACATATTCCTGTTTGCTCCAAGCATTACCAGCTTTAGAGGTGCCACTAACAGGCTCTAATTTTTGAATAATTTTACCTTTAACTTCCATATTATAATAGACTAAAATTCTATTTTACGACTACAAAATTATGAAATCATTTCCGTTCTTTCAAAAAAAGGGCGTAAAATTTCTAAAAAAATAATATAGATGGTATTTCTTTACAAAGAGTAAGCATAATAATGGTAGAAAAAAATGTATCTTTGCAGCTGAAATATTAATAAACATATATGATTGAACAAAGTGCGCTGATAAAATCAATAATAGAAGGAATCCAAGAAAAAAAGGGGAAAGCCATAACACATGTGGACCTGAGCAAATTGGAGTACACAGGAGTTGATGACTTTATAATATGTTCAGGGACATCGACAATGCAAGTAACGGCAATAGCCGACAGTGTGTGCGAATATGTGAACAAAGCCACAGATGTGAAGCCCTTCAATTCCGACGGATACCAAAACGCACAATGGATAGTGCTTGACTATGGTTCAATTTATGTTCATGTGTTCCTGCCAGAGTTCCGTGAACTATACGACCTGGAACAATTATGGAGCGACGCAGTGATAACCCGCGTTCCCGATATTGATTGAATAACAGATAAATAACAAGAATTTTGTAATATGAATGAACTTAGGGACAATAAGCCCCCACGCAAACGGCAAATCAAATTCAATATGTACTGGATGTACATAATGATAGGTTTAGTGCTTGTCGGGATATATTATTTACAGGACAACAGCGTAAGCAAAAGCGTAAGTTGGACTGAATTCCAAAACTATGTGATGCAAGGCGGAGTGAACAAAATTGTGGTTTACTCAGGAAAGAACCAAGCAGATGGAATTCTGACAGACGCATTCGCAAAGAAATTATTCTCATCACAAGGTGGTGCGCCAACAGGCGCGTCGGCAAAAATCACAGCAGAAATACCATCGAGTGACAAAATGGAAGATAAAATCGACCAATGGCGCGCCGCAGGTAAATTCAAAGGCGAAGTGAGCTACGAGAAATCGACAAGCGACTTCACAAACTTGCTATGGTACTTCGGACCAGTAGTGCTGCTTATAGTTTTCTGGTTCATTTTCATGAAGAAAATGTCGGGAGGCAGCGGAGGCGGCGGAGGCGGCGTGTTCAACGTCGGCAAATCCAAAGCCCAACTGTTCGACAAAGACGGCGCAGTGAAAGTGACTTTCGCTGACGTTGCCGGCCTTGCCGAAGCCAAGACAGAAGTAGCTGAAATAGTTGACTTCCTCAAGAATCCTCACCGCTACACTGACCTTGGAGGTAAAATTCCAAAGGGCGCATTGCTTGTAGGCCCTCCGGGAACAGGTAAGACATTGCTGGCAAAAGCAGTGGCAGGCGAAGCAAACGTGCCTTTCTTCTCGCTATCAGGCTCCGACTTTGTGGAAATGTTTGTGGGCGTAGGTGCATCGCGTGTACGCGACTTATTCCGTCAGGCCAAGGAAAAAGCACCATGCATAGTGTTCATAGATGAAATTGATGCCGTGGGACGAGCCCGTGGCAAGAACCCTAACATGGGCACCAACGACGAGCGCGAAAACACGCTTAACCAGTTGCTTACAGAGATGGACGGCTTCGCATCGAACAGCGGAGTCATAATTCTTGCCGCAACTAACCGCGCCGACATCCTCGACAAAGCATTGCTGCGTGCAGGACGTTTCGACCGTCAGATATACGTGGAACTTCCTGACCTCAACGACCGTAAAGAGATTTTCCAAGTGCATCTTCGCAACATAAAGAAAGACAGTTCAGTTGACTTGGACCTGCTTGCCCGCCAGACACCTGGATTTTCGGGCGCAGACATTGCCAACGTGTGCAACGAGGCAGCTCTGATTGCAGCACGCCACAGCAAAACTACAGTACAAAAGCAGGACTTCATGGACGCAGTGGACAGAATTGTCGGAGGATTGGAGAAACGTTCAAAAATCACTACGGCTGAAGAACGCAAATCCATTGCAGTGCACGAAGCCGGCCACGCATCATTAAGCTGGCATCTGCAATATGCAAATCCATTGATAAAGGTGACAATCGTGCCTCGCGGAAAAGCGCTTGGAGCAGCATGGTATCTGCCTGAAGAACGGCAAATCACCACAACCCAAGCTATGCTCGACGAAATGTGCGCGACACTTGGTGGACGCGCAGCCGAAGAATTGTTCCTTGGACGTATATCGACAGGCGCAGCCAATGACCTTGAAAGAGTTACAAAGCAGGCATACGCAATGGTGACATACTTCGGAATGAGCGATAAATTGCCGAACATCAGCTATTATGACTCAACAGGTCAGGATTATGGCTTCACAAAGCCGTACAGCGAAGAACGCGCAAAGGAAATCGACGATGAAGTGTCGAGAATCATCAACACGCAATATGAACGTGCAAAGTCGATATTGAAGCAATATGCCGATGGTCATGCGCAATTGACACAAGTGCTTTTGACTCGCGAAGTAATCTACACGGAAGACGTGGAGAAGATTTTCGGAAAACGTCCTTGGTCATCGAGAACTGATGAGATTCTTGCCCTCAACGACAAAAATGCAAAAATAAAGGACATTCTGAATAAGGACAAATCTGAACACAGCGACGAAGATAAGCCTGCTGACGAGAAATCTGTCGAGGACAAGGAGGATGACAGCAACGTCTCAGCAACTCCCCCGCCCTTCAACAGCGGCGACACTACCACGACAACCGCTCCTGCTGGCGGCAACAAGGATGAGGCCGAAGAAAATCAGGCAACAGAGAAATCCGAAAAATAGAATTTTCGGAATCAGGACATAAATCAGTTTCTCCGCAATGATTCGAGAAACTGGAACAATAGAGAGCCATTTCATTTTTGAAAAATGAGGTGGCTCTCTTATTTTGCTGCTATGCCGAAATAATATTTAACAATTCATTTCTGATTGTTTAATTTTGATGGGTATGATTATTGCACATGCAGCAGTTATCTTTGCAGTGATAACTGGAAGATGCTGGAGAAACACTCCTAAAGGCTGCCAGAAAAGACTTAAAACTAAAAATTATGGACAAACAAGAGAGAGGCATTGCTCAAGACATTCAAGATTTATTCGAAAATGCCAAGAAATACAGAAACAGCCGGGACTTCACCAATCTGCTGAACGTGCTGGCACGATACAAAGGCTACTCAGTATTCAACCTCCTACTCATGTACGTACAGAAGCCCGATTTTCAGATGCCATTGCCAAGAGAAAGATGGGAGAAGCAATTTCATCGCAAAATCAAAAGTGACGCTTGTCCGCTCGTCATACTGCAACCTTTCGCACCAGTAATGTTCGTTTACGACGTTGACAACACTTATTCAGATGCAATAGAAGACTATGATGACGCTTTGCAAAAGGCCCTTGACGAACTGGAGCAGCCATACAAGGCCACGGGGAAAGACATTGACGACAAATATCGCCACATAATTAATAACTTGCAGTATTTTGGCATAACCTTTGGCACATTCCGTGCTGGAGCGTCTAACGGAGCCTTCATCCGGCAAAGTGAAAACCATGAAATCACAAAAGTGACAATCAACAGCAGACAGCCATTTAGAATTTTATGGAACATGCCATTTGAGATAAAAGTCAACGATAGTCAAGACGAGCCAACAAGATTAGCCTCAATAGCGCACGAACTCGGGCATTTTTTCTGCGGGCATCTCGCATACAAAGATTGGTGGGATTTTTATTCTTACAATCAATCACATAAAGTCAAGGAATTCGAGGCTGAAACGGTGTCGTATCTTGTGTGTACACGCCTTGGGATGCAGACGACGGCTGAAAGATACATTGCCTCATTCATCGACGACGATGGCAACATTCCGGAAATCAACATTTCGGCTGTAGCACTCGCCGTGAACGAAGTTGAGCAAATGATGAGGAACCTTAGCTACAAAAACGGATACCTCTACAAAAAAGACTTCGCATTCAAGAGCAATGTGGATTCAGAATTAAGTAAGAGGCCAAAAAGCACTCGAGGCATAGGGGGCTATAGGGTTTTCACCAAACTATAAATAGCTGAAACAACTTTAAGAAAGTATTCAAACGAAATAGACAGGAATATTAATCTATTAACATCAAAAAATACTATATTTGTATGTCATTATACAATAAACCAAAAGACATGAAAACATTTTGTTATAGCAGAAAGTTAGCACACGTTTCGGCAGATGGGGAAAAGAGAGTTCAAACAATTGAGGAACATTGCCTGGGCGTTTCCTCTCTTGCCATGAAATTTGCCGAACCATTTTTCAGTCAAGATATATCAGCCGAAATAGGCCTTTTACATGACATAGGAAAATATTCAGATGATTTTCAAGCATATATCCGCAACTGCTCAGGTTACGAAAAAATTGATAATGCACCAATACGCACCGAACATTCCATACCCGGTGCAAAAGTTGCCGGAAGTTTTTACCCACAATTCCAAAGGATAATAGAATATTGCATAGCTGGCCACCATTCAGGGCTTCACGACTATTCAGATTTAGCGAGCAAGCTAATAGGAGCAAAACAATTAGAGGGTCTGCCACAAATAGAACATCACACAATAGATGTATCAAAAGTTATGCCACATTTAGACGAAATGAATTTTCATCTTTGGATAAGATTATTATTCTCATGTCTTGTTGATGCTGACTATCTTGACACTGAAAAGTTCATGCAACCAGATAAATCCGACAAAAGAGATAAAAAAGACAACTTGGCGACATTACGAGACAAGCTCGAAACATACTTGGCAAAAATAAGAGGAACCGCTAATAAGACAGAACTTAATAAAACTCGTTCGGAAATTCAAGACAGATGCAAGGAATACGCTACAAAAGGAACAGGATTTTATAGTCTAACAGTACCCACAGGAGGAGGCAAAACTCTTGCCGGGATGCAATGGGCTATTAATCATGCAATAAAACATAATAAAAAAAGAATTGTTGTTGCTATTCCTTATACCAGCATTATTACTCAAAATGCTGAAATATTCAGACAAATTTTTGGAATGCAGAATGTAGTTGAACACCATAGCAATATTGATGAATCCGATGGACAAAGAACAGATGAAAGAAGAAATCTTGCAGCAGAAAATTGGGATGCTCCTATAATTGTAACCACAAACGTACAATTATTCGAATCATTATACTCTTGTAAGCCCGCAAAATGCCGAAAATTACACAACCTCAGTGATTGTGTACTAATTTTGGATGAAGTCCAAACACTCCCCGTGGAATTTCTACGTCCCATACTTGAATCACTAAAAGCGCTCAATAAATTATGCAATACATCCGTACTTTTCACCACAGCAAGTCAACCAGCCATTGAAGGCAAAATTAGTTGCAATAGTGGAAATCCATCAATTGATTTCATGGGGATTGAGCACATAATTGAAATTATTGAAGCGCCCGACAAATTAGCGGTCAAATTAAAACGGACAGATATCCATTTCAATAAAGCAGAACAGTCATTTGAAGAACTTGCAGCAGCAATATCAAGACATAGGCAAATACTATGCATAGTAAATACACGGAAAGAAGCCAAGAAAATATTTGACTTCCTGCCACAAGACGAAAGCACAATCCATCTTTCCCGCATGATGTGTTCCGTACATATATCAAAAATAATATCAAAAATAAAGAAACGGCTTGAGAATAATCAACTTGTACGAGTTATTTCAACTCAACTCATTGAAGCAGGTGTGGATTTAGATTTTCCATCTGTATATCGTGAAGAATCTGGGCTTGATTCTATTCTCCAAGCGGCAGGAAGATGTAACCGCGAAGGAAAAATGAAAGCAAATGGAAAAGTTGAAGTTTTCAGAATTAAAGGCAGTCAACATTATGGGTTGATTGGTAAAGGAATATATGCACTGAATGAACTGCTCTCCTGCGGAATGGATAATCCTTTCAATCCTGCTTCTATGAAGCAATATTTCAAGCAACTTTACGGCAGAGTAAACGGATTTGACAAACAAGGAATAATGAGTTTAATTTTTTCAACTGAATTTAAATATCCATTCCGTGAAATTGCAAATAAATTCAAACTAATTGACAACATAGGCACGCCAATATTGGTGAACTACGGAGAAGGTGAAAAAATCATAGAAGCTATCTCGCATGAATTTCCATCCCACGAACTTATGCGTAAACTTCAGCGCTATATGGTTACAGTTAGTGATAAAGACGCAGAAAACATGATAAGATACGGTAGAATCAGAAAAATGCTTGAGTCAGAGAACTTCAGCGGGATATGGGTGCAAAACGACCCTAAGCTATATGATGATAAAGCAGGAGTAGTCCTTGACAATCAATGGATAAAAGAAATATATATCAAATAATTCAAAATAATATGGAATATACCGATAAAGAATTTTGTCTGGAAGTGTGGGGTGATATGGCATGCTTTACACGTCCAGAAATGAAAGTGGAACGGGTAAGCTACGATGTCATAACGCCATCGGCAGCAAGAGCCATTTTTGAAGCGATTCTATGGAAACCTGCCATAAGTTGGCAAGTCACAAGAATTGATGTGCTAAATCCAATCAAATGGATTTCCGTAAGGCGAAACGAAGTAGGAGCAGTTGCGACAAGCAATAAAACGTGCATATACATAGAAGATGCACGACAACAAAAATCGGGGCTACTTCTTAAAGATGTCAGATACCGCATATATGCAAAACTAATTTTCATTCCGGTGCGAAAAAGAATAGAACAAGCACATGAAAGCCGTGATGATGAGAATCCAATGAAATATTATCAAATGTTTGAACGTCGATCTAAACGAGGACAATGTTTCAACCAACCGTATCTTGGTTGCCGAGAATTTTCAGCCAACTTCAGATATATTGAAAAGCCTGAGGAAGAAGCATTAAATAATCCTGCTATTTCACAGGATAAAGATTTAAGCATAATGCTCTACGATATGGATTTTAATCAGAACCCACCTATGCCCATGTTTTTCAGAGCAAAGATGAATAATGGAGTAATTATTGTTCCACCAATTAACAGTGAGGAGGTACTAAAATGATACTACAAGCACTTTGTGAATATTATGAAAGAAAGGGCGGACTGGCTCCAGAAGGATTTGAATTCAAGGAAATTCCTTTTATTATTGTAATTACTGAAGAAGGAGACTTCGTCAGGATAGAAGATACGCGTGAAGAAAATAGCGCAAAATCATTCTGCGTAATTAAATCCAATGGACGTTCGGGCACTAAAATACTTCCCAACATGCTTTGGGATAACCTTGCATATACGCTTGGATATGTGAAAGACGTCGCTAAAGAAGATACCAAAGAGATTGACAAAGCAATTGAAAGGGAAAAATCTTTTAAGATGCTTGTAAATAATCTATCTGAAAAGTATCCTTACAATAAAGACTTTAAGGCATTGTCTTTATTTTACAGTCATGATATATCTGCTATTTATAATGACCCTCTTTGGAATGAGATAGAGAAAAAACCAACTATTAACGTATCCTTCAGAATTAATGGGAGGACAAATATTATCGCATGCGATGAGGATTTAAAGAAAGAGATTAATGTTGCATCAGAGCAGATTAAAGGAAACGAAAAAATTTGTCTTATAAGCGGTGTAAAATCAAAATGTGTTTTAACGACAACTGCTACAAGTATTCCAGGCAGTCAGGCAACAGCCAAGTTAGTATCCTTTCAAGTAAATTCAGGATATGATTCCTACGGCAAAACGAAAGGAGAAAATGCTCCTATTTCTGAAAAAGCCGAAGCGGCCTACACTACTGCTTTAAAGACGTTACTATCAAAGGACTCTCACAACAAATTTTATATTGGCAACCGTACTTTTGTGTTTTGGACAATTCCAAAAGAGACCAACGAAAGGGAGTCGGAATTCGAAAAAATGTTCGCATCAATTTTCAGCACTTCCAACAATGATAATCCAGACGAAAATGTGAATGAAGTAATTAAGGCCTTTTTGTCACCCAAAACAGGGAATGAGATTAAAGGCAGTGACGATAAATTCTATATTTTAGGACTTGCCCCTAATGCCGCAAGAATTTCAGTGGACTACTGGCAAGAGGGAACCGTGGCAAAACTCGCTCATAACATATCCCAACATTTTGAGGATTTGAGAATTATAAAATCTGTAATTGATATGGGAAAGCCCGACACTCTACTTTCACTTTTGATCAGCGTGACATTCAAAGGGAGTAACATACAGCCAAACCTTCCGGAAGCATTAATGAAAAGCATTCTGCAAGGGACGCTGTATCCTGTATCACTTATACAAGCTTGCCTCAGAAGGATAAAAGCCGAACAAACGGTAACATCCCGAAGGGCAGCAATACTGAAAGCTTACATAAATAGAAAGACAAGAATTTATAATATTAATAACACAAAACAATTAACCATGGCTTTAGACAAAGAAAATTCAAATCAAGGGTATCTTTGCGGCCGCCTATTCGCTGTTCTTGATAAAATTCAAGACGAAGGAATGAAAGCCCGTACAATCAAAGAACGTTTTATGACAGCCGCTGCTGCCACACCAGCAATTGTATTTAGCCGCATTTTAAGTCTGTCGAACCATCATTTGGAAAAGATAGAGAACAAAGGCAGAGTTGTGAATTTCGAGAAATTAAAATGTGAAATAATCGACAAATTCACATGCGATGGTATTCCGGCACGATTGTCGCTCGACGATCAATGCAGATTCTTTGTGGGATATTATCACCAATTACAGGATTTTTACACAAAAAAATGAAGACAAATAATTTATTATTAATCATTTAAAAAATATTATCATGTCAAAAGAAATAATTAAAAACAGGTACGATTATCTATATTTAGTAGATGTAATCGATGGAAATCCTAATGGAGACCCTGATGCAGGAAATCTTCCACGCATTGACTCAGAGAACGGAAGTGGACTAATTTCGGATGTTTGTTTGAAACGCAAGATTCGCAATTATGTGCAAATTGCTAAAAGTGATGAAGATGGCTTCGATATCTTCATCAAAGAACGTGCTGTTCTCGATAATGAGGTCAAGAAAGTTTGTCCCGACGACAAATCAAAAGACTTGAAGAAAATCATGTGTGAACATTTTTATGACGTACGTACTTTCGGTGCAGTGCTTGCCACAAAGAACTCCGATAGTGTGCGTGGTCCTGTTCAAATGACATTTGGGCGCTCAATTAATCCAATTTTTGCTCAAGAACACTCAATAACGAGAATGGCAGCGACAAAAGAAGCCGATGCAGAAAAAGGAAAAACGATGGGACGAAAGTACACAGTACCTTATGGATTATATCTTAGCCATGGTTTTGTGTCGGCAAATTTTGCACGCCAAACCGGATTCAATGAAGATGATTTAAATTTACTCTGGGATGCGCTAAAGAACATGTTCGACCAAGACCATTCTGCTGCCCGCGGATTAATGTCACCACGTAAACTGATCGTTTTTAAACATGCCTCAGAATTAGGCAATGCACCAGCCAACCAGCTTTTTGATCTTGTGAAAATCGATATTATCGACACCAACAAGCCTCCACGTTCATTCACCGATTACAAGGTAACAATAGCACGCGACAAATTGCCTGAAGGGGTAGAGTTAATTGAAATGCTCTAATGTTTTCAGACGAAGACATGCTCATGTTGTCGGGGATACAACACTATATGTTCTGTCCCCGACAATGGGCTTTAATTCATATCGAAAACCAATGGGAAGAGAATTTGCTGACAATTGAAGGGCAAATACTTCATGCAAGAGTAGATGATCCATTTTACACTTCCGTCCAAAAAGATCATATCATATTGCGCTCTATGCCAATTGTGTCACACACAATTGGATTAAACGGAATCGCAGATGCAGTTGAAATGATCAAAACAAATGATCCAGAAAATGCAATGACACTTCAAAATCGTATTGGTTATTGGAGACCTTACCCAGTTGAATACAAGCATGGCCAGCCAAAAATGGATCAATGTGACGAGGTTCAGCTTGCCGCTCAGGTTATATGCATCGAAGAGAAATACAACTTGAATTTAGACTGTGCTTATTTATATTACGCTAAGACACGGCACAGGGAAAAAGTTACTATTGACAATAAACTGAGACAGTTAACAAAAGAATGTGCTTTTGCTATGCATGAAATCTACTCAAGCAAAACAACTCCACCAGCAAAATACTGCAATAAATGCAGACGATGCTCTCTGAAAGAGATTTGCATGCCAAAACTCTGTAAAGACGTTACACGATATCTTAAAGACAAATTAAATGCGTAAACTTCTAAACACTCTATACATAACTACTCCAGAATCATATTTAAAGAAAGATGGCGAAAATCTCGTGATAACAGTAAAAGACAACGAAATATTTCGCATACCAATTCATAATATTGAATCTGTGGTAATGTTCAGCTATATGGGTGCCAGTCCTGGAGCAATGAAACTCTGTTGTGATAATAATGTGGGACTATGTTTCCTTACACCAAATGGACAATTCATAGCACGGATGTCTGGTCCAATAAGAGGTAATGTACTATTACGGACACGTCAATTCGAATTTTCAAACGATGCCAGATTTTCATTACATATAGCAAGAGTTTTCATTGCTGGTAAAATTCAAAATTATAGAAATATTGTGCAACGACATCTTAGAGATTATGGCAGTAACACAGACATTGAACTGGCATCAAAAGAGTTGGCAGTGTGTCAACGTAAAGCATTGCATTGCGACGATAAAGAGACGCTTTTAGGTATCGAAGGAGAAGCAGCAAACACCTATTTTTCAACATTCCATCATTTAATACTTCAACAAAAAGAATCTTTTACGTTTAATGGTCGTAACCGACGCCCACCAAAAGACCCTGTTAATTCAATGTTATCGTTCATTTATACTTTACTCGCACATGATGTGCAATCAGCTCTTGAAACTGTTGGGCTTGACCCATATGTTGGCTTCTTCCATACGCTACGACCTGGAAGAGCATCATTAGCACTTGACATAATGGAAGAATTTAGAGCATATCTTGGAGATAGGCTTGTACTATCCATGATTAACAAGAAACAGATTAACATTCATGACTTTAGTTGGAAAAACAATGAAGTTTTAATGACAGACAAATGCAGAAAAGAAATTCTCACTAATTGGCAAAAGCGAAAAAAAGATACAATATTACACCCCTTCTTAAAAGAAAAAATTGAAATAGGTCTTTTACCTTATGTACAAGCTATGTTATTAGCACGTTACCTGCGTGGAGACCTTAACGATTATCCAGTATTCATAATTTCTTGAAAATATGCTAGCACTAATTTCTTATGACGTCGAGACATCATCAGCTGATGGAAAAAAACGATTACGCAAAGTTGCTAAAGAGTGCGTGAACTATGGACAACGAGTGCAAAACTCTGTCTTTGAATGCAACATCAATGAAGTTCAACTTACGATTTTGAAAGATAAAATAAAATCCATTATTAATCCTACAAGAGATAGCGTTAGAATATATAAACTGGGAGACAACTGGATTAGACGCATAGAAAGCATCGGGAAAGAGACATCATTTAATACAGATGGAGAATTAATAATTTAACTTACACATAGCTGCGAACCTATAGTAGTTTATATTATTCAGTGCATTTCGCATTCACTGATTATCAGGCGTTTGCATTAATTAGTTTAATTTTTTATTATTCTTATCAAAGAACACATTGTAATCTCGCAAAAAAGTATTATTATTGCATTGATAATCAAAGCATGATGCTAAGACCGTCGCACCCCATACGGGTGCGTGAATTGAAACCCTGAATCCGTATAAGTCACCAAGTTTAAGCAGCAGTCGCACCCCATACGGGTGCGTGAATTGAAACTTGCTCTTCGCGTTCGCGTTCTTCAGCACATGCCTGTCGCACCCCATACGGGTGCGTGAATTGAAACTTCATCTCTGCAAGCACACTTGCAATTCCGCTCTGTCGCACCCCAT
>JAKVKZ010000062.1 GCA_022484565.1 Muribaculaceae bacterium | reverse complement strand
CATCAGTTTGTTTTACGGAATTACCACAAGTTGCGGAAAAGCTTGTGCAAATGAGGACTAATAATGCCATCATAAGGCTTTTACTTGATTTCATAACCATATTCTTTTTAAGAGTTAAGTTTTATGCAGCAAAAATATGGAAATAAATTGACTAATATTGGAAAACAGATAAAAATAAAGGCTATGGAATGCAAAACACGCCATAGCCTAATATAATTGTGGACTAAAATCGGATTTACTTCAGAAGCGCCTTAGCCGCAGGAGTAAGCGCATCAGCAATGTCGGCAACAGCAACAGGGACTTCAATCTGACCAGCACTGAAAGGTGCTATCTCGAAAGGAGGATAGACGAAAGTAACAGTGCCTTTTGAAAGATAGAAGTTGTGAGTGGCAGTAGCCTTATCAGCACTTACAGCAGCATATTTGCCTTTATTGGCAGCGATGACAGCTTTGATGGCCTTAGCGATTTTAGCGTCCTGTCCATTAACAAATACATCGTTGAACCCAAGCACTTTGTTGGCTTTGACATCGTAATTAAGGCAGGTAGTTCCAGTCATTCCATGAGCGCCACCCGTGTAGGATGAAGTTACGAACGTAAATGCTACCAAAAGGTCAGATTTGGCAACGACTTTTCCCTTGACGTCGTTAGTAAGAACCATAACGCCTTCCGTGTCGGGTGAAGGAACGTTCTCAGCTTTTTCCACTTTATAAGTTTGCCCGTCGAACACAGGATTATTGACGAAATTGTTCAGGCAAGCATCGATAGTGCCATTTGCTTTGCCGAAAGCAGTCTTCAAAACAGCATTCTGGAGAGCAGTAATGTCGTTATTACCGATTTTTTCTGGCCATTCGATGGATGCAGAAACTTTTGCGAAAACTTTGCCTTTCGCAAAATCAAAGTTGCCTGAATTAACCTTGAAGTTACCAGCAGCGGTCTTAGTGGTGAAAACGAAATTGTCACATTTTACTGTAGAGTCAGCTGCTACACTTGTAGAGTCGGCATTAGCCGCAGTAGAAGATTTTGAATTGTTGCAGGAAGCCATGAAAGCAACACCAGCAACGCCAACAAGGGCAATCAATACAGATTTAATAATTTTCATATCCGTTCTATTTAAGAGTTAATTTTGATGGTGCAAAAGTATGCAATATTTTGATAGTGTAAATAAAGAAAATGAAATATTGCGTGAAATTATTTCAAGAGGATAATTAGTTGACGGCTAATGACTATATTTGCACGTAAAAAGAATTGAAATGAAAAGATATTCTATAATAGGCGTAAGTGATAATTACGGAAAAGATGAACATTCGGAAAGATGCCATAACATTAAACCCGGGTATGTGACGGCAATTGCCGAGGCAGGAGGGCTGCCGCTGATAATGCCCTGTACTGACGACTATGAACTGCTCCGTGCCACAATTGAGGAAATGCACGGGGTGCTGCTGAGCGGAGGCGGAGATTTAAATCCGAAACTTTGGGGGGAAGAAAACGCAATCCAAAACTTTGTGCCAAACGACAAGCGGGACAGATACGACATGATGATTGTGCAGATTTGCCGAGAGATAGGCAAGCCGATCCTGGCAATATGCCGAGGACTGCAATGCCTGAATGTGGCATTCGGCGGCACGCTATACCAAGATATATATAAATATGTGGGAATTCCTGAAGACAGACATAATCAGAAAGTACCAACTGAACAGGGCGTGCATAGGGTGACGTTCGTCCAAGGCACAAAGACATCAGCACTCGCGGGGAAAGAACCGCTGATTACAAATTCGCATCACCATCAGGCAGTGAACAGAGTGGGCGAAGGATTGACGGTGACCGGCAGAAGCGATGACGGAGTGGTGGAAGCAATGGAGGCTGTGGACTATCCGTTTGTGGCATTTCAGTTCCACCCTGAAAGGATGACAGCGAAGAGAGAATTTGCCGGAATTTTTGAAAAGTGGATAAGGACACTGAAGCAGTGAGGGAAGAGCCTCAAGAGAAGCTCAAAAACGAGTGATTTTGTACGCGAAAAACATAAATTAGGTTTTAGAGCAGTGTTTTAAAGCAGAAAAATGGTAAGAAAAGACGAAAAATGTGGTGTAAAGCACGGATTTTTTCTAAAAAAATATAAAAAAATTGCACATTTAGGGGGTGAGTGTGCAAAAAACAGCATTTTTCTAATTCAAAACTTTTCATTGTGAATAATAATTATTTACTTTGCAAGCCAAAACGAGAAAAAAATTAAAAACTACAAATTAAAAAATTATTATTATGTCTGAAATTGCAGAAAAAGTAATGGCAATAATTGCTGACAAATTGAATGTTAGCGAGTCAGAAGTAAAACCTGAAGCAACATTTGCACAGGATCTTGGTGCCGATTCACTTGATACAGTGGAATTGATAATGGAATTTGAGAAGCAATTCAATATCACAATTCCTGACGATAAGGCAGAAGGCATCCAGACTGTAGGCGACGCTATCAAGTATATCGAAGCTAACAAATAATATAGCAGTCAATTATCACTATTGACAATGGAATTAAAAAGAGTTGTAGTAACCGGGCTTGGTGCAATAACTCCCATCGGGAATGATGTGGAGACTGTATGGGCAAATGCACTCAAGGGATTGAGCGGAGCCGGACCGATTACACATTTTGATGCAACATTATTCAAGACGCATTTTGCGTGTGAGGTCAAGGGTTATGACCCTAATGATTTTTTCGACCGCAAGGAAGCGAGAAAACTTGACAAATATGCACAATTTGCAGTTGTGGCATCAGACCAGGCCATAAAAGATGCCGGACTCGATAATGAGAGTATCGACCACGACCGAGTAGGAGTAATCTTCTCATCGGGAATTGGAGGATTGAACTCATTCGAGGAAGAAGATGGGTATTGGGCCACTCATAAGGAAAACGGGCCAAAATACAGTCCTTTCTTTATCCCTAAGATGATAGCCGACATTGCAGCAGGACAGATTTCGATACTGCACGGCTTCAGAGGGCCAAATTTCGGTATAGTATCAGCATGCTCATCATCAACCAATGCACTAATAGACGCATACAATTATATCCGTTTGGGCCAGGCCGACGCCATGGTGGCAGGCGGAGCAGAAGCAGCCATATTGCCATCGGGCGTAGGCGGATTCAATTCGATGCATGCGTTGTCGACCAGAAACGACAGTCCTGAAACGGCATCACGCCCATTCAGCGGCTCACGTGACGGATTTGTGATAGGTGAAGGTTCAGCCTGCCTGATTCTTGAAGAGCTTGAACATGCGAAAGCACGTGGAGCGAAGATATATGCAGAGATGATAGGAGGCGGCCTTTCAGCTGACGCTTATCACATCACTGCAAGCCATCCGGAAGGCGCAGGCGCAAAACTCGTGATGCGCAATGCCCTGAAAGATGCTGGAATCAAGCCAGAGGAAGTTGACTATATAAATGTGCACGGAACATCAACGACAGTCGGAGACCTTTCAGAAGTGAAAGCCATCAAAGAAGTGTTCGGTGACCATGCATATAAATTGAACATCAGTTCAACGAAGTCGATGACCGGCCACCTGCTTGGCGCAACGGGAGCACTTGAAGCACTATTCTGCGTGAAGAGTGTGATAAACGACATCGTGCCGCCGACAATCAACCATGAGGAAGGCGATGATGATCCAGAAATAGATTATAATCTGAACTTTACATTCAATAAAGCACAAAAGCGGACAGTAAATGTCGCCCTGTCGAACACGTTCGGCTTCGGTGGCCACAATGCAAGCTTGATTGTGAAGAAATACACTGAATAGAAAAAAACAGTGTTAAGGGATTTGCTTACACGCATAAAGCTCCTGTTCGTAAAGGATAAGGGGCTTTATGTTTTTTGCCACGAAATTCTCGGTTTCTATCCCAATAAGATTGGATATTATGATTTAGCCTTCATCCACAGGTCGATGCCAGTGAAAACGAACGACGGAAGGTGGGCCAATAATGAGAGACTGGAATTCTTAGGCGACGCCATACTTGACGCTGCCGTGGCTGACATTGTGTATAAGAAATTTGCGAACAAGCGCGAGGGTTTTTTGACCAGCACACGCGCAAAAATAGTGCAAAGGGAAAGTCTGAATAAGGTGGGGATGAAAATGGGGCTGAACAAAGTGATGAAAGCCTCGATGCACACAGCAACACATAATTCATATATATACGGGAATGCAGTTGAAGCGTTGGTCGGAGCCGTGTACCTTGACCGAGGCTACAGAATTTGCAAGAAATTCATAGAGGAAAAGATAATCAACGATAATTATGATTTGAACGATTTGGCGCGGACAGAGATAAACTTCAAATCACGATTGATAGAATGGTCACAAAAATACAGGGTAAGCATAGACTTTGAGCTGATAGAATCAGTAAGCGATGAGGAAAACAATCCGGTGTTCAAGACGGCAGTGATATTGGGCGGACTGTTCGCGTCTGACGCACTCGGATACAGCAAGAAGGAATCGCACCAGTCGGCAGCCAAGCAAGCTATTGAGCGGCTGAATTCAGATAATGAATTCCGCAAAAGAGTGCTTGAAACCACTGAAGGACAAATTTAGAGGAAGAGAAGGAATAAAATCGGAGGAAATACTCCAAAAAAGCAATATTTATTAAAATTATTTATTTTAGTACACGATTCGTGCCGTTTTATAAGCAAAATATGGTATAAAATAATTATTGCATAAAAAAGTCATAGAAAATAAACTAATTTATAATTTTATTTGGTAACTTTGCGGCGGTTGTCTTTTAAAAGATGGCCAGAAAGTAACATAAACAAATTTTTTTAAATTAGTACCTATGGTTTTTAATCTACGATGCAAGTTAATACTTGCAGTTTTGCTGTTGATTTCATCATTTACAGCATTTGCAGACAGTTTCGTGGGTGGACGAACGGACTTCCGAGACGAGACTATCTATTTTGTAATCACTACGCGGTTCTATGACGGCGACCAGACCAACAACACATATTGCTGGGATGGTAACGACGAGCACGATCCAGAATGGCGCGGCGACTTCAAGGGACTTATAGACAAACTTGACTACATCAAGGCACTGGGATTTTCAGCAATTTGGATCACCCCAGTAGTTGAGAACGCATCAGGCTTCGACTACCACGGTTATCACGCATTCAATTTCAGCAAAGTTGACCCACGCTACGAATCGACTGACTGCACACTACAGACATTGATAGATGCGGTGCATGCGAAGGGAATGAAACTGATAGTTGACATTGTGCTGAACCACACAGGCAATTTCGGTGAAAATCATTTGTGCCATCTGTTTGACAAGGACTATACAAAGAACCTGTCGAACATTGACAAGACAATGATTCCTACAGCAAAATTACCGAGCGACTACGGTTCATTAATAGCTGGCCGCCAATATGCAGCCCGCCTCTCGAAGATGAAGAATACTCCTGACGAGAACGGCAACACGCTGAACTATGATTCATGCAACTATTGGCACCACTACGGCAACTTCAACTGGGACGAAATCAACTGCCAATGGGCACAGATTGCAGGTGACTGCGTTGACCTCAACACAGAGAACCCGATGGTTGAAAATTATCTGGTACGCTGCTACGAGAAATTCATAAAGATGGGTGTAGATGCCTTCCGTATTGATACAGGCCGCCACATCAACCGACTGAACTTCAATAAAGTGTTTAACAACGCCTTCCTCAATTATGCCAAATCAGTAGGTAACAACAACTTCTTCATGTTTGCAGAAATCTGCACACGTTACCGCAATGCCATCTATCGCGACCATCCTGGAATGTCAACTCCATATTACACATGGAAAGACGACGTGGACTATGCATGGGACACCGATTCAGCAGTGTGGAAATCATTAGTCTGCATGACAGGTGAAGAAGGTTTCACAGGTTCTGTCAACCAGAAATCATGTATTCAGAACTATACAGATGATGACAACACCACAACATGGTGCGCAAAGCACAACAGCACCAACGCGCTGCTCGAAGGCAATGACTATCATACACCTGACTACAGCCGTTTCTCTGGACTTAGCGTCATCGACTTCCCGATGCACCACAGCTTCGCAAGCACAGCAAGCGGATTCGGAATGCACACACAGGATAATCTGTACAACGATGCAACATTCAATGTAACATACGTTGACTCACATGACTATGCACCTGACGGAGCACCTGAGAATGAGCGTTTCGCTCAGCCACAGAGCGTTTGGGCATCGAACCTTGACCTGATGTACACTTTCCGTGGAATTCCTTGCCTCTACTATGGTAGTGAAATTGAATTCAAGAAAGGTTGCGAAATCGATAAAGGCACATTGATTCAATTGAAGAACAGTGGCCGTGCATACTTCGGCGGATACATCACTGGTTCAGTTAAAGCCAATGACTTTGCAGACTATAGCGATGCAACCGGCAACATGGCAGCAACTTTGAGCCATCCATTGGCACTCCACATCCAGAGATTGGCCAAACTGCGTCTGGCTATCCCAGCATTGCGTAAAGGTCAGTATTCAACTGACGGCTGCGACGGCAAAATAGCATTCAAACGCCGCTACACCAACGACACTACCGACAGCTACGTATTGGTAACAATCAGCGACAGCTGCAAGTTCACAAACATCCTGAACGGTACTTATGTTGACGCCATCACAGGCGACACACAGACCGTAACTGACAATTCACTGACAGTTCCTTTGAAGGGCGACGGCAACATGCGCGTGTATGTACTCAACACAGCCAAGACTCCAGCTCCTGGAAAAGTCGGTACCGACGGTAAATATCTGTATGCTTCAGCACCAGTGATTGTCCCACAGGCAAGCTACGACGGCAATGAAGAAGCAGGTGACTATACTACAGTGAAAGACAGTTCAACAGGTGGTGGTACAGATACCATCGCAGAGCCTGACACAATCATAGCTCCTCACATGAACAAGGGCGAACAAGCAGTGTTCTTTGAACGCAGCGACAGCACTTGGGGCACATCGATCAAGGCTTGGGTTTGGAATTCAACAAAGAACTTCACAGGCGGCAATTGGCCTGGACAAAAGCTGACATATCTTGGCAACAAGATTTACAAGTGGGAATATACCGGAACTGACAAGATTACAGGTAAGGTGATATTCAACGACGGCAGCAAGCAGACAGCTGACCTTGATTATGTGAACGGCGGATATTACAATGCTAACGGCTATGTGAAGACCATAGACGGAGCAGGAGAAATCAGCGACTCGACAAAGACTGATACAACAAGCGTCACAAGCAACTGGACTGTCTATTTCGACAAACCAAGTGCATGGGGAACATCGATTAACGCATACGTATATGACAAAGACAACGGTTCAGTAGCATCCTACTCATCATGGCCAGGCACTGCAATGACACTCGTTTCGGGCAGCCGTTACAAGTTCTCATTCACAATGCCGATTAAGAAGGGCTGGATTCTCTTCAACGACGGCAGAAACCAGACCAAGGGCGATCCTGGATTCGAACTTGTGAACAATGCAATATATGATGTCAACGGAATAGTATCATCAGGCATCAGTTCAACATTGAGCAACGGAACAGTGAAAGTTTACGGTTATCAAGGCATCCTTTACATCAACTCACCGATTTCAGGTAAGATGAATGTTTACGGTCTTGACGGCAGTGTACGCACTGTTGAAGTCAACAGCGGCTTGAACGCAATTGACACATTGGGCCATGGTTTCTATATCGTAGCCGGTAAGAAAGTAATCCTTTAATTTCCTTTCGCAACAGAAAGAAATAAGATTCTAATAACCGAAGGCGTCCCGAGTGATTGGGGCGCCTTCATGCGTTTTTGGGCTAAAGAATTAATTTTTAGTGGTCGGAATGCTGATATGTCACGATTATTTACTAAGTTTGTAGTTGGAAAAACTTGCATCACGCGTGAAAAAGAAATAACAGCGATTTATGGATACAGACAAAAAAAAGAAAATAACACCTGAGGAAGAAGACAAAATGGTGGAATCGGCCTTTAAAGATTTGCTCGACGGATACCTGAAGAGCAATCACCGTAAAAAGGTTGAAATAATAGAGCGTGCCTATAAGTTTGCCAAAGAAGCACATAAAGGCATCCGCCGCCGGTCGGGTGAGCCATACATAATGCATCCAATAGCTGTGGCTAAAATAGTGAGCAAGGAAATAGGACTTGGCTCCACATCAATATGCGCAGCCCTGCTTCACGACGTGGTGGAGGACACGGACTTCACGACCGAAGACATAAAATCGCAATTTGGGCCGAAAATCGCCAACATAGTGGAAGGCCTGACAAAGATTTCGGGAGGAATATTCGGGGACAAGGCATCGCTGCAGGCAGAGAATTTCCGCAAGTTGCTGCTTACGATGAGTGATGACATACGGGTAATCCTAATCAAAATGGCCGACCGTCTGCACAATATGCGCACTTTGGGGTCGATGCTGCCAAGCAAGCAATACAAGATAGCCGGAGAGACGCTTTACATATACGCTCCACTTGCCCATCGGCTCGGACTATACGCCATAAAGACGGAACTGGAAGATTTGAGCTTTAAATATGAGCATCCAGAACCATATAAAATAATCAGCAACCAGATAGCAAATTCCGCAGCACACCGCGAGGACATCTACAACAGATTCACGGAGCCAATCAAGGTTCGGCTCGACAAACTGAAACTGAAATACGAGATGAAAGCCCGTGTGAAATCGGTGTATTCCATTTGGAACAAGATGCAGACCAAGAAGATACCTTTTGATGAGGTGTACGACCTGTATGCAGTGAGAATTGTTTTCAAATGCCCAAATGAATCGGACGAAAAGCATATCTGCTGGAACATTTATTCAGAAATCACTGACCTTTATCGCCTGCATCCCGACCGCACGCGTGACTGGCTCAGCACACCGAAATCGAACGGATACCGAGCATTGCATCTGACGGTGATGGGGCCTGACGGCAATTGGATAGAGGTGCAGATACGCAGTGAGCGCATGGACGAGATAGCAGAACACGGATTTGCCGCACACTGGAAATACAAAATAGGAGAGGGAGAGGAAGAGCCTGAACTGGCCGGCTGGCTGAGGATGATACAGGACACACTCGATAACCCTGAGCCGAATGCCATAGATTTCCTCGACAGCATAAAGTTAAATCTGTTTTCATCGGAAATTGTGGTGTTCACACCGAAAGGCGACCTAATAACATTGCCGAAGAACGCATCAGTGCTTGACCTCGCATTCAATTTACATTCAGAACTCGGAACGCATTGCATAGCAGGCAAAGTGAACCATAAACTTGTGCCATTGTCGCACAAACTGCAAAGCGGCGACCAAGTGGAGGTACTGACATCACATTCGCAGCAGCCCCAAGAGGAATGGACCAAATACGTTGTGACAGCTAAGGCCAAAAGCCGTCTGCGTGCAGCATTGCGCAAGGACCGCCACCAAATAGTGGAAGAAGGCGAAAGCATGCTTCAGAGCTACCTTGAGAAAAACAGCATAGAATTCGACAATGAAGTGCTGACCAAGATACTCGGGTCGGAGAACCTGCAGAGCAAGGAAGAGCTTTACTACATGATAGGCAATAACGAGATAGCCCTTTCGCAGGAACTCATTAAGAAAATCAAGCCAAAATCGAAGAGCATAATCAAGAAGATATTGCGGTTCGGTGGCAAGAACGGTTCAGCCACATCAGAGCCAGTGAGCTTGACTCCAGTGCCTGAAGACGTGGATACCAGCAAGCCATACGTGCTGCATTCCGAGAACGGCATAAGCAACTACCGACTTGCGAAATGCTGCAACCCTATACCGGGAGATGACGTTTTGGGCTACATTGATGAGAATCGTCAACTGATAATCCATAAGCTCGACTGCCCGGAGGCAATGCAACTAAAAGCCGGATTCGGCACGAGGATACTATCGACCAAGTGGGCACCCGACAGCAATACATTCCTTGCATCGGTAAGCATTGAGGGCATCGACCGCATGGGAATATTACAGGAGATAATTTCTGAAATCTCCACCAACCTTGCAATAAACATACGCAAACTTGACATCGGAGCAGAAAACGGAGTGTTCTCGTGCGTTCTGTTAGTGCTGGTGAACGATGTGAATGTGGTGAACCAACTGTGCAAGAAAATCAAGAAAATAAAAGGAGTGAACCAAGCAGTTCGCATAGACCAATAAAAAGAGATGAAATTCACAAAAGACAATATATTAAGAATACTTCTAATAGTTGGGGCGATAGCCATAGTGGTGTGGGCGCTTCCGCATAAGGACAAGTTTTCGTACGATTATGAACTTGGACGGCCATGGTCGTACAGCCTGTTGACGGCTCCGTTTGACTTGCCGATGAACCGAGATTCGGTAACTGCCAAAAAGATGAAAGACAGCATCGACAGAGCTTTCATAAAAATTTACCGGTACGACAACAGCATTCCAAAGAAGAACATATCCAACCTAAAAAACGTGCTGTACGCGAACACTAACCTTACAGCGGGGCAACGTGGCATCATAGTAGGACAAATACAGAAACTTTACAATTCCGGTATTGTTGACAATGATTCGTACGAGCAGATAAGGACAGGAAAGATGCCGATTGTGAAATTCATAGTTAACAATGTGGCTACACAGGCTTCGACTGGCGGAATGGTATCGCCACATCAGGCATATAATTATCTGGATTCGGTGCTGCCGGAGCAAAACTACAGAGACGCGATGAACAGCGTGGGAATAACTGATTACCTTACGCCTAATATCGTTTACGACAGCGTGAAATCGAAGAGCATAATAGACCAGATCTACCAAAAGGCATTAGCTCCGACAGGAGTGGTGCAGAAGGGAGAGCGGATAATAGACAGGGGCGATATTGTGACACCACAGACCTACGACCTGCTGAAGACCTACGAAAAGATGATGAACGACCGCAATCTGAAGAGCGGCGGGGCGCAATATGGATTAGTGGGTCAGATAGCGATGGAGGCCTTAATATTCATATCCTTATTCCTGTTCCTGTACTTTTTCCGTTCAAGAGTGTTCAATGACATAAAGAAGATGACGTTCCTGATGACGCTGATAGTGGCGTTCATAGTGCTGAGCTTCTTATTTATGTCATCGTTCAAGATGGCGGTGTACTTTATTCCGTTTGCAATCATTCCAATTATAACGACGACATTCTTTGATTCGCGAGTGGCACTTTTTGCCGAAATGGTGGAGGTGCTGACATGCTCGCTTGTGGTGACGATGCCTGCTGAGTTCATCTTTATGCAATTTATGGCAGGAGTGACAGCAATAGTGTCGATTCAAGAACTGTCGAAACGGTCGCAGCTTGCGCAATGCGCATTCTACATTTTTGTGGCCTACTGCCTTACGTTCACTTCACTGGCAATAATCAAGGACGGCAATGTTAACGGCATAAACCCGAGGATATTCGGATACTTCGCTGCCAACGCAGTTCTCCTCTCGTTCGCATACGTGCTGATATTCGTCATAGAGAAGATGTTCGGATTCACATCATCGGTAACATTAGTTGAGCTGACTGACGTGAACAATCCAGTGCTGAGGGAACTGTCGGAAAAATGCCCAGGTACGTTCCAACATTCATTGCAGGTTTCAAACCTTGCAGCCGAGGCTGCCCGCAACATAGGAGCAAATGTTCAGCTTGCGCGTGCCGGAGCGCTATATCACGATATAGGAAAAATCGACAATCCTGCGTTCTTCACCGAGAACCAGCGTGGGGTGAATCCTCATAATGCACTGAAGCCCGAACAAAGCGCAAAAATTGTGATTTCGCATGTGACAGACGGAGTGAAACGCGCCGACAAGGCGAAATTGCCAGCGATAATAAAGGCATTCATCCAGCAGCATCATGGCTTCGGCAAGGCCAAATATTTCTATACCCAGGCCTGCAACGCCAATCCCGACGCAAAAATTGACGTGGCTTTGTTCACATACCCAGGACCGAATCCTCAAACAAAGGAAACAGCCATCACAATGATGGCCGACGGAACGGAAGCAGCATCAAAAAGTCTTACTGACCATAGCGATGAGGCAATAAAAGGCTTGGTGAACAAGATAATCAACACACAGATAGCCGACGGCCTTCTTGAAGAGTCACCGCTCAGTTTCCGTGACGTGAAGATAATAAAGCGAACATTCTCCGACCGACTCAGCACATTCTATCATACGCGGGTGCAATATCCTGACGCGGTGGAACGTGACGATGAGGAGAAGGGCGAGGATGAAAGCATTGAAGACAAGGCTGAAGAAGAAATAGAAAGCGAGAGCGATGTTAAATGAATTTGCCGCAATATAGATTTAGACGGTTTAAAAATACTAATTAATCCTAACTCGAACAATAATAGCAGTAAACTCAATGTTTAGGAATATATGGTAGTGAACATCATATTACTTGTGCTTGGCATAGCATGTCTGCTTGGCGGAATATTTTTCGCCATCAAGCCGCTTGCGCCCAATGCCCTGATAGCATTTGCCGGAATTTGCCTTCTGCACTGGAGCAAATACATAAACGTATCGACCAGTGCGTTCATTTTCTGGGGAATAGCTTCAGTGCTTGTGCTGCTTGTGGACTTTTTGCGGAATGATGATGCAGCTACAGCGTCAACGACAGGAAACATTTATGCCACAGTGGGAGCAGTGGGAGGAATGCTGATAGGCATGGCCCTTGGAGCGGCATTGATGGTGCTCGGAGTGATAGTTGGAGCATTGGTTGGAGTGTTCGCCTTTTCAAAAACACCGAACGGCGCAGGGCTGAAATTTCCGACTTCCACATTTATTCACTACTTTTGTGCCGTGGGATTCCCAGTGATAGTGACAATGGCGATGGTGGGATTAACAATTGAAGGCTTCATCGTTAATTAGGGGAATCTGCAAATCAATAACTTAAAGCAGAATATGAGACAATTTTTAGCAACTATAGTATTAGTATTATTTTTCACAACAACAGTAAGTGCAGCGACAGCCCAGAAGTTTGAGGTGAAGAAGGTGGATTTTGAACAAATCCGCAAGGACACCCAGGACCCACGGTCGAAACTGTTCTATCCGAAACTATTAAAGTCGTTCATGGCCAACGACACGTCGATGAATTTTGAAGGCTACAGAAATCTGTATTATGGCTATGTGTTTCAAGAGGACTACAATCCATGCAGAGTGTCGGAATTTTCGAGTGTGATTGAGCCTTTGTACTATAAAAAGACGTACACCCGTGCCGAGTGCGACACAATCGAGAAATATGCGGAGCTTTCGCTCGATGATAATCCATTTGACTTGAGGCAGATGAAATTCTACATTTTCGCATTGAAGGAAAAGAAGAAAAACGCACGTGCAGCCATCAGGCAATACAGGCTAAATCATCTTGTGGCCGCTATTCTGTCGTCGGGCAACGGAACGAAAGAGAATCCGTGGGTGGTGATATCGCCAGACCATGAATATAACATCGTGAATTTTTTAGGATATATTGCTACCGGCCATCAAGATATGGGAAACAATATAGACTACATTACAATTGACAAGGGCAACAACCCGAAGGCGCCTGACGGCTTTTATTTCGACGCATCGAAAATAATGGAAGTGACCAATTTGAAGTTTCCACAAGAGTCGGCCGAGAAATAAAAAGTCGCGACAAGATAGCTAAGAAAACAGGCATCAGTTTCAGTTATGATTCGGATGCTTTTTTTGTGCTTTACTTCATAGGTGTGAAAAAAAACGGCATAGTTGGGTTTGAACACTTTTTTCGCTTGTAATTCATTGGATGACATATATGTTGCAAGGGTGTTCACGGTTAAGGTGCGCACACACAATTGCAAGGTTTTCGCCTACAATTCGCTTTGAAAGCGAGAGGCTTTTTTTCAGCCTAAATTTAGTGCTTTTACTTCATAGGTGTGAAAAAACGGCAGAGTTGGGTTTGAACACTTTTTTCGCTTGTAACTCATTGGATGACATGTATGTTGCAAGGGTGTTCACGGTTAAGGTGCGCACACACAATTGCAAGGTTTTCGCCTAAAATTTGCTTTGGAAGCGAGTGCTTTTTTTCAGCCTAAAAATTTAATCATTTCAAAGAACGCATTACGAAAATAATATGACAGAATGCGACGGATTCAATAAAATGGGAAAATATGTGTTGTACGTCTTGGTGATGTTTCCTTTTCCTGAAATTTTGGCGGCAAGTGGAGGAAGTCAGGGCAGAAAAAAAGCAGAGACGGCATTAAAAATGTCGCCTCTGTGATGGAAGTTGTCTTACGAAGATTCGAACTTCGACAGGCAGTACCAAAAACTGCAGTGCTACCATTACACCATAAGACAATCCTACGAATGATGACTCATCGTCACAATTCTGCGTGCAAAGTTAGGCAGGTTTTGGAGAATTTGCAAATTTTCCGATGTTATTTTGCAATAATTAAATAATAATTCTTCTTACCGCGCTGAGCGAGAATGTATTTGCCATTGAGCAAGAAGGAAGCGTCGATTTTCAAGAATGGGTCGGCCACTTTCTCTTTGTTGATGCTGACCCCACCACCTTGTGTGAGTTTCCGCATCTCGCCTTTTGATGCGAATATCTGAGCATTTTCAGTGACAAGGTCAACAAGCTGCACTCCAGCTTCGATGGTGGATTTTGAAACCTCGAATTGAGGAACACCTTCAAGAACTGAAAGCAGCGTGGCCTCATCAACTTTGTGAAGCACATCCTTGGCTTGGTTGGAGAATAGAATCTGTGAGGCCTCGACAGCCATTTGATAATCGTCGGCACTGTGCACCATGGTGGTGATTTCCTGTGCGAGGCGCTTTTGGAGCGGGCGAAGTCCAGCATTTTGCTCTTGCGCGGCAATAAGAGATTCTATTTCCTCACGAGGAAGGTCGGTGAAAATCTTTATATATTTAGCGGCGTCCTCATCGCTGACGTTGAGCCAGAATTGATAGAACTTGTAAGGCGATGTGTAACGTGGGTCGAGCCATACGTTGCCGGATTCAGTCTTACCGAATTTGCCGCCATCGGCTTTGGTGATAAGAGGGCAAGTGAGGGCAAAAGCCTCGCCGCCAGTGGTACGACGGATAAGTTCCGTGCCAGTTGTGATGTTGCCCCATTGGTCGCTGCCACCCATCTGCAATTTGCAGTTCTTGGTTTGGTAGAGGTGGAGGAAGTCATAGCCCTGAAGGAGCTGATAGGAAAATTCAGTGAACGACATGCCTTCGCAAGAATCGCGTTCAAGGCGTTTCTTCACGGAGTCCTTAGCCATCATATAATTTACTGTGATGTGCTTGCCGATGTCGCGGATGAAATCGAGGAAGCTGAAATCCTTCATCCAGTCGTAGTTGTTGACAAGTTCAGCGTGGTTAGGCGCATCGCTTTCAAAATCGAGAAATTTAGCGAGCTGGTTTTTAATACATTCCTGATTGTGACGGAGAGTTTCCTCGTCGATGAGTTTACGCTCCTGTGACTTCATTGACGGGTCGCCAATCATGCCAGTAGCGCCGCCAACTAGGGCCAGCGGGCGATGTCCGGCACGTTGAAAGTGCTTGAGCATCATAATGCCAACGAGGTGGCCGATATGTAGAGAGTCGGCAGTAGGGTCGATGCCCACATAAGCCGTAGTCATTTCTTTGTTAAGCTGTTCTTCGGTGCCAGGCATGATAGTGTGAATCATGCCACGCCATTTCAGTTCTTCTACGAAATTCATCGAAATATTATATTAAATGTTGATTTTGTGAGTGCAAAGTTAGTGCAAGCGGAGAGAAAAAGCAAATTGATGCAGAATGAAAATGAAAAAATCGGGAATCGTCATTCTACTTAAATTAATAATGGCTTCTAAAAAGTTTGCAATGGATTTCAAAGACTTGGAGAGAATGACGAAAGTTTGCAATGAATTTCAAAAAAATGGAGGATTCTGGACAAATTTGTAATGGAAAGTTGGATGAATTGCACAATTGGATTTGGAGTGTGCAGCAATTGGAGGGCTGTGATTGAAATTGCCGTAAATAAGAAATTTAGTGCAATAAAATGGCTAAAACATCTTGATATAAGTCAAAATTAGGGAAATTTAGATGATAGACCCGAATGATTCCAAAGATGCGAAAAATGGGATTTTCGGCAAATTTTCCAGTTACGGAATAGGAAAGGTTCATAAAAAGTCTTAAAAGTGAAAATTTACGATTTTACGGAATTAAAAAATGCAACTTCCACGAAAATAGTGTATAGTGGGCGATATGGGGAAATGACAGTTTGAATAGTTTACGAATGAAAATGTTTATAAATGTTACCCATATTTGGCTGAAAAGAGCAAAATAAGTAAATTTGCAATACATCAATAAAAAAACAGAATACGGCGAGACAACTTTTAGGGTTAAAATCCGAAAAAGGCTCACAAAGTTTTCTCTTGAGGCGCATTCTTGAAAAGGAAGAGACTTCAAGCCGAAGGAAGTTTTTTAATGTAGTAAGCGGGTACACAGTCCAATTGGGCTTTACCCAAGTGCAAAAGTACAGAATTTTGACAGAGGTAAAAACTCTGGCCTAATACATTAAATTAAAACTAATGATAAATTATCGCGTAAGATTCATTTCGAGTATAGCGTTTATGGCGCTACTCTTAAGCATGTCTTTTTCAATTAACAGTCAGGAGCTTGTACAGCGCAAGCACGGAAGCGTAATGGAGCAGATAAATCAGTCACCGCTATTCAACGACAATGTGTCGCCTGAAGTGGCTCAATTGCTTGACTACGCATCAATGTTTAAAGGAACGCGTTATGTGCATGGGGCTGCAGGTCCTTCAGGATTTGATTGCTCAGGATTTACAAGCTATGTTTATGCAAGCCTCGGAATCAGCTTGAGCCGTTCTTCATCGGCACAATATATGAGCGGAACACCAGTAAGCTATGATAAATTAAAACCAGGTGATTTGGTGTTCTTCAACGGACGTGCCCGTGGCAGCCGCGTTGGCCATGTAGGAATAGTAACTGCAGTGAATGGTGGAGAATTTCAATTCATACATGCAAGCTCAACCGGTGTGAAAGTAAGCAATTCAAGCGATAAATATTATCGCGCACGCTATGTGGGTGCACGTCGTGTGCTTCCTACAAAGGATTAAAAAATCGGCAATAAATTAATACGTAAATAATATATTTGAACCGTGCTGTTTGTGAAAAATAGCACGGTTCTTTCTTTATTGCTGTTAGTGTGATGGAATAGGGAATGTGCAGCAATAATGTGTAAATCAAATATTGTGACGTAGCCTAATCCATCAACAAGGAATTGCAGCGAGACCATTGAGGCTTATTATGGCATGAGAATTAAGAACTTAGATGTAGAAAGGCATGATGGCCTTGTGAATAGGTTATGAATTGCTGCAAAGATTGTAATGAGAGGCACTCCGAGAGTTTTCAGCCTACCAAATGTCTATAAGGACAAATGAGCTATGGATTCGGAATTGCATAAGGCAATGGTCTGCATGGTTCTTTTGATTAGTCGCAAAATAGAAATAAGCCGCGTCCCCAAATGCAGGAGCGCGGCTTATTTAGAATATCAATTAAAATGGAGATTGTAACCTGAATTATTTAGAGTACAACCTTGTGGCCAGCTACAATGTAGAAGCCATGAGGAAGTGTGGCGATTACGTTCATGCCCTGCTCAAGACTGAATGACATCGTTTTGCCATCGACACTGCTGACGGTGACATTGCAAGGAGCGGGAGCATTGACATAAAGGGCACCAGCATGGGCAAATACTTTCATTGACGAACCTACTGAAACTGAACTTACGCCAGAGTGGTCGTAGCCATTTTCGTTGTAAACTCCGTAATTAATCAATTCAAAACCTAAATTGCCATAGGCAGGGACTTGGTTTGTGCCATCGTTGAAAAGCACATAACCGGTCTTTATGGCAAGCGGGAAAGTGATTTTATAATAGCCATCAGAGCCAAGAGTCATGGCTTTGCCAGGCCATTTTGCAAGTTCGGTGAGTGAACCTGACTCGCTGGAATATACATAAGCATTTACAGATGTTCCCCATGAAGAAGGCTTGCTGAAGAAAATAGTCCAATCGGTAGTCTTTGTGGTTGTAGTGTCGATTGGAGCAGTGCCTCCGCCTATAGTCTTGACGTAACCGTTGGCATTGTAATAGCCGCCATTAACCCAAGTGAGGTCGGCAGTCTGATTTGTGCCATCGTTGAAAATCAAGCCACCTGCGATTGTGGCAGTGCCGGTGTAAGTCCATTTATAGACGTTGCCACCGATACTTGTGGCAGCTGAACCAGGCCATGCGCCGGAATATTGCACAACGGGAGTGGTGTTGCTCCAAGCGTAAGCATTGATGCCTGAACCCCAGCTGGCAGTGTTCTCAAAGAAAACTGCTTGTTCGCCACTGTTGAGGACAAGTTTTGTGCTGTCTACTCCAGAACCAGTGTTGCCGCCACCGCCGCCACCAGTGATGGTGTCGTTGTACATAACTGCAATGCCAGTGGAACCAATAGTGCCAGATATGGTGGAAGACGTTATTGTGAATGAATTGCCAGTGATGGCATCCTTGTAAGTGCCGGCAGGAACAGTTGAAGCCGAATTGGCAACACTGACAGCACCGCTGCCGGAAGCCTTTACGAGCACGCAACCCTTACCGCGAAGGATGCAAACCGTGCCGTTATCGATGTTGAAATATTCTTTCTGGCCAATATTTGAATTGTGGAAATGATTAACAGCTGCAACTTCGGCATCTTTCCAGTCGGAAGTGCCTTCCATGCCGATATAAGGCTTTGTTTTAGGGCGAGAGAAAT
>JAKVKZ010000061.1 GCA_022484565.1 Muribaculaceae bacterium | reverse complement strand
ATGTAAAATGCGACTAATATTTCAGCAAGTTTTGGATAGGTTAAGACGTCCTTGTTGCGAACAATCGACACCAGCAAAAAGACTAATAACACTATTATAATCAGTGCCCTATCCATCTATGAAATATTTTATCCTCTCAGCTTCAATCATTATCTTTTTCGTTTCCATAGCCATAGCCATAGCCATACGACAATTTTGAATCTGTGTCGTTAAGGACCATTGCCACATTCTCAAGCTGCTTATCTTCAACCAATTTGTTGAAATAAGAAATCAGGCGTTTATTGGTATAGTTAGCACGTGTCACGTATATTACCAAATTTGCAAACTTGGAAAGAGAGAATGTGTCACTCACCATAGCTACTGGTGCTGAATCAAGTATCACAAAATTATACTTCGACTTTAATTCAGTTATCAGCTCATCCATACGCTTACTCAGGAGCAACTCTGACGGATTTGGCGGAATAGGACCGGCTACTACCACATCAAGATTACTGTTATCTGTATGTTGAATTACATTTTCAACAGACAAATCTTCCGACGACAAGAAACTGGTAACGCCAGGAATTTTTTTGATGTTGAAATTTTCTGCAAGTCTCGGTGATCTTATGTCCATTCCGACAATAACAACTTTGTGGTTTTCAATCAAGGACAATGATGCCGCAATATTTGAGCTGATAAACGATTTACCTTCACCCGAAATTGATGATGTGACTAATAGCACATTATCCTCTTTCGACGGAAGCATATATTTGATATTGTTCCTGATAAGGCGGAAAAGTTCTACTATCGAGCTCGATTTTCCTTCCTTCACTACTATTGATGAGCGGTGACGGTTATGGCACACTTCTCCAAGCAAAGGCACACTTGTAAGTTTTGACAACTCATCTGTAGTGTTGAATTTCGTCTTAAACAAATCTTTGATATACAGAATAAGAATCGGAAAGACTATTCCAAATAAAAGTCCGACGAAAACAATAATAGCTTTATTGGGGGCTATCGGCTTACTGGAATGATACGCCGCATCAACAATCTGTCCTTTTGAAATAGAAGACGCAAGCACAAGCTCATTTTCTTCTCGCTTTTGCAGCAAAAAACTGTATAGATTGTTCTGAACCACTTGATTACGCTGTAAGTCCGTAAATTCACGTTCTTTCTTTGGCATTGTCCCAAGTTGGTCCTTTGTCGTTCCACTGGTGGCTTTCAATTCTGTCAACTGAATTCCCATACTTTGGATAGACTTAGTCACACTTTGACTTACATTTTCCCTAAGCGCATCTATTTGCTGCTTAAGTGCTTTGGTGACAGCATTGTTTGACTTGGCATTGTTCGACAATTGTATGTATTGCAGAATAAGCTTATTATATTCATTGATTGCCCCTCCCGATTCCATTTCAGGAGTAAATGGAATAAGGGAATATCTGTTGTTGAAATTACTCAAAAAATCACGCACCATGCACAAAATAGAATATTGTGTCTCTTTCTCCAATATTGCAGATTCAAGTTGGCCTCTCTTGGTCATCTGATACTGTGCTTCAGCGCCTAAATCTATGAAATTGTTATTGTCCTTGTACGACTGGATATTGCCCTCGGATTTTGACAATTCTCCGTAAAGCACTTTAAGTCGCTCGTCTATAAAGTCCTTCGTCCTTTGCGCCATTTCGTTTTTTTGATTCATTCCTCGTTCATTGTAGAGTGAAATGATTTCATTCAACAAATCTTCCGATTTCTGAATATCTGGACTCTCAGTGCTTATATTAATACTATTCGATTTTTTTGAAGTTATTGTTAGCATTATGTTTTCCGCCATATCCTCCGCCATAGCATTCACAGGAAATATTTTTACTCTGAATGCGTATTCATGACCTTTTTTGAAATTCGCAGTCTTCACAAACGAAAATACGCCAAAATTCGTTTTCATTATCACTGGAAAATCCGTTTGTTTCACTTCCGCTGCAGTAGATAAAAAGCCACCCTGAAGTTTAATATCAATTTTACCTGATTCATCAACATTTATCTTAAAACTTAGCGGTAAAGAAAGAGTGTCAAGAACAGATGAGGTTGTAAGCACTTCTATTGGGGAATTCTTGTAAAAGTATTTTTTCCGCATAAATCCCGTTTTCTCGGCGTAAGTCACATTCAATTTCAGATTTTTAATGGCATCCTCTAAAATGCTATGGGCATTGAGGATTTCTATTTCATCGTCAACTTGCGAGCCACTGCCAAAAAAAGGCAAATCTTTCATCACTGATGATCCCATGCCGCCCGTCTCATTCGAGGACACAAGGACTTTTGCCTGAATTGTGTAAACAGGACGTTTTATATATAAGTAGAAAATCGCAAGGCAAAGGCAAAGGATTATGGAAATTGTGAACCACAACCAATGACGTTTATAATTAGCTATGATTTCAGAAAAATCGATTTTTTGTTGCTTCAGATTGTTTGGTATTTCCATCTTTAGTTATTTTTCACAGTTAATGCAATGACGAGTGAAGCAATGATTGACGCCGCACTGACAATTGTGGACACAACCGACAATTTAAATGCACTATTCTGATTATATTTTGAATTATCCTGACGGATTTTGTTTGGCTCAACGTAAACTACATCATTTTGCTGAAGATAATAATATGGCGATGTGAGCACAGCGGCACTATTAAGATTCAACCGATGATATGTTCTGACGCCGTTTTCATCACGCACCAGCAGCACATTGTCTCTGCGCCCGAATTCTGTCAAGTCGTTGGCGTCCGCCAATGCATCGAGCACCGTATATCTTTCTTTTGTCACTTCTATTGCTCCTGGTCTCTTTACTTCGCCAAGCACGTTGACACGGAAATTGCTCAATGTCACTTTCACATAAGGATCCTGAACATCCGCAGCAACCTTTGTCCGAATCATATCGGAAATTTCCTCTGTGCTCAGGCCCTGGACATGAAGCTTACCCAAAACTGGGAACATAATATAGCCTTTTTTGTCAACGACATAAGTTTGGACCGAAGGCTGCGAGTTAACAGAAATAGTGCTGCGGCTGGCTGGATTTATCAGAGGGACATTGTATGCTGCCGTAGCTTCAGGCAGTACAGAAAAAACCGAGATTATAAGTTCATCATCAGGGATGACTTTGATGGCATATTCATTTGGTAATTTTCCCAAGACATTGTTGCAGCTGTCAATATTCTGGAAATATGCGAGATCATTTTGCTTGGAAGTGACACAAGAAGTCAAAGCCAAAGTGCAAAAGCAAAAAATAGCAAATAAATATCTGTTCATAAAAATGTAATTTTCTATTAAAAATAACGCTGAGAAACTATGTTTATTATGTTTTCAGAGATTTTATCTCTATTCAGCAGAAAGCGGGTGCAAAGATAATGATTTTAAATCACATAGCATAATTATCGCTTCTTTAATCGTTCAGAAACCATCGCCTTAACATTCGAAGGCATTACAAATACAAGGATTGCCGTGAGCAAAATCATCACCACGACATCAATCCAGACTTTAGAATCGAGAAAATATGGAATTACAGCAAAAATGACAACTGCAATCGGGAAATAAGTCCAATGGTAAAGGCTCAACTTGAAATACCGCTTAGTGTCGTGCAAACGATAGACAAGGAGAACAGCATAAGTGGTGATAGAAGTTAAAATTACACCATATACGCCAAAATTCTGCACCATGAAATAATTCATTACAACGTTGACCACCGAAGCAAGAATGATGGCTGGCAAAGTGCGGGATGTGTCGTGGGCGCACTGGTAGCCCATATCGAGAAATGCGGAAAGAGCAAAAAGGATGGAGGAGATGCTCATCGGATAGATGAACCAGACACTATCGCGGAAATTCTTATCAACAAGCCATGAATAATTGATCTTGAGCATGAAGGCATACAAAATTGTGATGATGGCAAGAACATAGATATAAGTATTGAAAATATTTGAGAAGAACTTGTCGCGGTCAGCAGAATTATATTGGCGGATAGCCGTTTCCTGCCAGGCCTGATAGAAAATTGTGGCGATAATCTGAAGAATTGATGCAAACCGAACTGCCACGGCATACACGCCATTGCAACTCAGCCCGAGATAATGCTGAATGAAGAAGCGGTCACTGCTGCCTGTCAGCCACCAGCAAATCACGCCCGGAAGAAGCGGGAGAGAATATTTAAGGATGTCCTTTTTCAGGTCGCCATAATCAATGCGCCGGAAGAAATATTTGCGGATAATGCCTACCCGGAATTCGATGAAAAGCAGGGCGACAAAACGCGCCAGAATATTTGCGATGAAAATGCCCCAAATGCCCCACTTGAAAACCACCACGAAAAGCACGCTGAACACACCGATGAAAATGGATGATATGATTCCGGCTGCTACAAATCCAGCTGTGTCGCCCAACCCGCGTGCCACTTGAGTGATCACCTCGTAGAGCGACATCATGATAAGTAATCCTATAGCACTGCCCAGATAATTGATTTGAAAGAAAAAAGAAGCGATAATGGCAAGCAGCACAGCCACCGAAATTGAAGACAGCAATGTGCGATAAGTAAATGTCACCACCTTGGCGCGGTCCTTATCCGTCTTGCAATCGAGCAAAAAACGGAATGCACCATCGCGCAACTGCAAAGTAGCGAAAGGAATGAACAGGATAATTACGGTAAGACAGAGGTCGTAGTAGCCGAAATCGCTTGTGGAGACGAAGAACGAATAAAGCGGCACCATCAGGAAAGTCACAATCTTTGACCCGATGTTACCAATGGCATAAATGCCAATGTCCTTTAAGAATTTGCCTGAACGGCTTTTTGACGTTGTCACATTCGCAATTTTTCGTCTGCAGTGCTGGAAAAGCGAGTGCAAAGTTAGTGAAAATATATTGAATATGAAAAGCAGGAATTTCATAAGATATTTGATGATTATTTTCATAAAAAATAGGGTTAACGGTGATGTTTGGAACGATGTTTTTGACTTACTCATGGAATTGTGGTGATGAGTGGAACAAATTTGGGACAAGGCATGGGACAGTTTTTCGCCTTTAACGGGCTGATTTACTGATGCGTGGATGGAGTGTCCCACGAAATTTTTCACTATATTTTTCACGATGCTGGGACAGTGGGACAGATGTGCCAATTGATTGATTTTTAGATAATTGATTTTTGGGGATTCTTTTGATTTTGAGAATTTTTGGATTGAATGATGCTTGGCGTGGGACAGTTTTTGGCACTTAATGGGCTGATTTAGTGATTTGTGAGTTAAGTGTCCCACAAAGTTTTTCACTATGTTTTTCGCGATGTTGGGACAGGGGGACGAATGCGCCAATTGGTTGATTATTAGATGATTGATTTTTGGGGATTCTTTTGATGTTGCGGATTTTTGGATTGAATGATGCGGGACGTGGGACAGTTTTTGGCACTTAATTGGCTGATTTAGTGATTTGTGGGTGGAGTGTCCCAGGAATTTTTTCACTATATTTTTCGCAATGTTGGGACAGTGGGATTCTTTTGATAATATATTGATTATTAGGCTATTAATGCTTTGTTGAATTTGCGGGACAGCGTGAGGCTGGTGGGACAGTTGGGACAGGCTTTTTATTTGACGCATTTTGCTCATTTTTTTCAATCTACGCATTTTGCACGTTTGGCGCATTTTTGATGATGCGGGGATTTTGGAGAGTGTTATTTGTGATTGGAGATTCATGGCTGGTCTTTTCGCGCGAAGATAAAGCAAGGCGAAAGAGTTTTTGCAAGGAAATGGGAAAATGGGATAGTGAATAAGGCTCATTTGATTGGAGATGTTTTCCCGGCACTTCGGTTCGCATCTTATTGGATTAAGCACGCTCTGCTTCGAGGCATTTTTGATTTTGAGGCTGATAGAGCTGATGTGGCCAATGCGGCAGATGGGATTAAAATGCTTCGCATTTTTGGAAATGATTAGCTTTTCGGCAAAAAAAATCAGAGCCGCTACCCATACGCGGGCGGCGGCTCTGAAAAAATTATTGGATTCTTAATTGCTAATTATTCGGGACATAAACTACTTTGGAAACAACAATATTTGAACCATTCAGATATAAATATCCGCCATTTGTTCCAGTGAGATTCGTTACATCATCACTTGTAAGTATTGCTGTAAATGACCCTGAACTTACATTTGTGTAATCGCCAGTAGCACTTAATGAGCCAGTGTAAGCTGAACTTGTGCCATATCCCATTTGTAATTGTCCACCTGTTGTGAGAGTAACAATAATCATATCACCGGCAGCCATTGATGACTTAACGGCTGAAGGCAATTCAATACTTGTTCCTGACCAACTGCCTGAGCTATATTCAGTGGATAAAAGAGCAATAGGACGAGCTATCTTAACACTTGTGAGAGTTAAGTTCTGACCATCAACGAATAAATCGTTGCCAGAAGCATTCAATAATGCCGCATCAGCAGAACTCAAAGTAAATGTGATGGAAGAAGCACTATTACTTACATCGAAATAATCATTGCTACCATTTTTACTTCCATCAAGGACTTGATTGCTGCTTGATGTACCACCCCTTAATTGTACTTGTTCATTTCCAGTTCCACCATAAGACAAATTAAGTGTAACGATGTCACCTTCAGCAAACTGATAATTACTACCACTTGTGACATTAAGCATCGTACCCCAGCTAAAAGACTGCGAACCAGTCCACAAGGTTGTAGGATTAGTGGAAGCACTTGCGAGAGTGACGTAACCAGTGTTGAGGTTAACAGTCATGGTGTAAGTTCCAGCAGCAGAAGCCACAAAGTAATTATTAACATAGCTTGAATTCAGTAATGCCTGAGCACCAGTGGCATCACCAACAGTTACAGTAGTTCCGCTTGTGGCAGGACGATAAGTTTCTTTGTTAGTGCCATCAGAACCGAATGTGCCCCAATCTGTGCCAAGATAACTTGCAATAGCAAATTCAGCATCGCTATTAGTGGCATCATTGTTGATAGTAACTGAACCAGTGAAGATTTTGGAGTTGGCAGCCGTCTCGGTGAGAGCAGTACCATTTGTGGCACTCCAACTTGTGGCCTCGCCAACATTGCCAATAGCGTAAATGGTGCGAGCGGTGGTAGGATTGGTTTCTGTACCAGCAATAGCGACCGTGTTGTCATTGGTGTTAACAGTGAAAGTATAAGAACCTTCATGAATCTTCCAAGCGTCGTGGTTGTTAAGCGTCATTGGAGCGGAAGCATTATTGGCAATAACAGTATTTGCCGCAGCAGGGCCATATTGACAATTTGTGGCATTAATAGCATCCCAAGTGTCCTTGCCCGAAGATATGTTTATATAACCATAGTTTTCGCTATAATTATTATCAACAATTGTGCCAGTACCAGAATAAATGCCTGTTCCTATACCAGTTTCCGTCAAAGTGATGTAATCAGTAGCTGTTAGATTGTTGGTATGAGTGATGTTACCAATAACGTACATTTTCTTAGGAGCAGTGAGCCGAATTGTGCCAGCCGTGAGGTCAACAGTGCAATAAGCACTACCAGTTTCGCTAAGAGCGCAAGAATAAGTGTTATTGCTCAAAGAGACAGCATTACCATTGATGGTAAGGGCAGTGTTATCAGCTGAAGGGCCTAAGCGATAAGAGCTTGACCAGTCGGTAGCAGACGATGAAAGTTGCTTCATAACGCCTACAGTACCAGTGCTTGTGATAGTGATGTTCCCACCATAAGTGTTTCCAGAAATACGAGGAAGCGCAACACCTTCATTTGTAGCCCAATTAGTGTTACCCGAGATAGTGTTACCAATTAGGTAAATATTAGGACGAGTAAGTGTGATGGTGTTGGTGTTCTCATTATATTCGCAATAGAAATTGCCAGCTTCGGAAGCCTTGAATGCATTGGTTGAAGAGGAAGATGTGACAGATTGTGCATCGCCATTGATGGTGATGACAGTGTTATCGCCATCACTTGCACCACGGCGGTTTACGTTACTCCAATCATTAGCAGCAGAAGAAAGAGCCGTCATAATTGCAAAAGTGTTGTCGGTGCTGGTAATGGTGATGTTACCGCCAAATATGCCAGAAGCAGTTTGACTGAGAGCAACGCCCTGATTAGTAGCCCAAGCTGAATTTCCAGAAATGGCAGTACCAATCAGATATACCTTAGGAGCGGCAACAGAAGGATTAGTCTCAGTGTTAGCACGATTAAGGCTGATGAACTTCAGGATTAAACCGTGACCGGCAAAGGTGTAACCATTAGCGGCAATAGCGTCAATATCGGATTGAGTGACAGTGCCAGTGACAGTGTAAGTGGCTGAGGTTTGGTCTCTATACTGCTGATTGCTGCCTTGATTGAAATCTGTGCCAAGGAAATCAAAAACCTGATTCTGGTCAGAAGCATCCTTAAGAAGTTGCCATTGAGCGCCAGCTGTAACCACTTTGAAATGGAAAGTCAGTACATCACCCACTCTAAGGTCTTTCAAATTGAGAGGGTCGGAAGTGGAAGTGCCAACAGCTGCACTAGTCCAATCGCTACTTGCGGAATTAACATCAATATCGGATTCATAGCTACCCCAAAGGATATTGTTGGCCATACCGAAAGCAGTGAGAGTGAAGCCGTCAGTCTGGTTGCTGACCGTTGCATCCGCAGCTGTAAGAGCCCCTTGAGTACGGTTATCACCCGTGATACTTATGCCATTAGCATTTAAGTCGGCCAAGGCAGTGGGGGTGAGTTTCAATTCATATTCAGAATTGGATTCAGAAATAACATACTCGCCACTAGTAGGAGTGTGAACAGCCTCGCCAAAGCAATTGGCATAGTCAGAAAACAAAGTTTTTGGAGTAACCTGATCAGAAATCTGAACTGCTGCTCCAGCTTGCGAAGAAGTGTATTTCAAACGGATAATAGGATAAGAGAACACATCCTTTTGCGCATAGAGCTGATTTACGATTTCAGAGCCGGCAGGAAACCAGATGTGATGCCAACTTGTAGTGGTATTGAACGAGCCTCTCCAGAGCAAATAAATGTTAGGCACGGTCCAGATACTGTCGATGTAGGCATTATAAGTGTAGCTACCTTCAGAGCCACTACGAGTTCCCATAACATTGTCCAAAGCATGGGCAACGCCGGCAGTGCCTTCATCAACATCGGCATAACGCCAAGTGTCGGTAGGAATAGACGTGCCATCGGTGGCTCTCATAATCTGGTGGTCGGGAGTAGTGTAATCAATTTTACTGATATTTGATTTCAGAATGGAATGGCAAACATAGTTAGTGCCTGACTGAGTTCCATCAGAATTATCAGTGTTAGGACCCCAAACGAGAATTTGAGGAGTGACCGCATAGACGGCGAGAGCCGCAACGAGCAAAGCTGCGAAAATGATGAAATACTTTTTCATTTCTTTACGATTTTAGAGGTTGTGTTATTAGCCTTAACCACATAAATGCCAGCAGCAAGGTCGGCAATGCTGACCGATTCGCCCTGAGCGACAGAAGTGTTGGCAATGACCATACGGCCATCGATAGAGAAAACAGCCAAGTTAGCAGAAGCGCTGAATACAAGGTTGTCACCAATTTGACGGTACAACCGAGAATCAGTATTCACGGCATTTACGCCAGTAATCGTTCCATTAGAATAATAAACGATTTTTGAAAGATTGTCCCAAGTTTGATACTTAGTGTTCTGATTAGATGCATAAGGAGTGCTTGAAACATTGAAATTAACGACATCGTCAGAAAAAGTGATGTTGTCGTAAGAACGGAACATTAATACCTCTGTGATATTTTCTCCATGATAAGCTTTCATAGAAGTGTAAGCCGCAGAAGCATACTTATCTGTGACAGCATAAAGAGAGACAGAAGCTACTAACAGAGCCAACAAAGAGAATAGAATTCTTTTCATTTTGATAGAAGTAATTAGTTAATAAATTTTATATAATTAAGTTATTTAAAATAAACGGTTTATGAGTATCAATGTACAGGAGAAGCTGTAAGGGACAAGTGTTAAATACTAACCATGGAAAAGCATTAGTTTTAGCTGCTTGGTTACGGGGATAAAAAGACCTCAAAGTGATTTTAAACCTATTTTCCAGTTTTTCTCGAGGCAAAGATAATGTGGAAATAAAGATAAAAATGATACTATTTTATCTAAATATGATACTAATACGACAAAAATTAAAAAAGCTATAAAATGATTGTACAAAATGATGTTGGACAGGGAAAAATGGTTACTTTTACAAACAAGAAAACGGAACGACGATGATAAAGGATGAATTCAAAGACAGAATCAGACGCGACTTGCCGGAAACGGGCGAGAAACTGATTGCAGCGCTGGAAAACGACGAGGCAACAACTGCGATTAGAATAAACCGCAGAAAATGCCCGGAAATGCCTGAACTGGAACGTGTGGCATGGTGCGAGAACGGATTTTACCTGAAAGGACGCGAGGCATTCACATTCGACCCGCTGATGCACGCAGGATGCTACTACGTGCAGGACGCATCGTCGATGATTTTAAGCTATATAAATAAGGTGCTGCTGAATGAGCCTGTACGCTACCTTGACCTGTGCGCAGCACCAGGAGGAAAAAGTCTGGCTGCCCTTGACGTACTGCCCGACGGCTCGATACTTGTGAGCAACGAGATTGTGCAAACCCGAGCAAGCATCCTAAAAGAGAACATAATGAAATGGGGACGGACAAACTGCATAGTGACAAACAGCGACGCATCGACATTCGGAAAAATGGAAGGACAATTCGACGTGATTGCAGCCGACGTGCCATGCAGCGGCGAGGGAATGATGCGTAAAGACGAGGAGGCTGCATCGCAATGGAGCGAGACGCTGGTGAAGCAATGCGCCCAGCTGCAAAGGAAAATCGTAGGCGAGGCATGGAGCGCACTGAGACATGGCGGACTGCTGATATACAGCACCTGCACATTCAACCGCAGCGAGGACGAAGAGAACGCGGAATGGATTGCCGATGAACTGGGAGCGGAAAGCATAGACCTGAATATGCCCGAAGAATGGAATGTGACAAAGGGAACGGGCACAAAAGTGCATTGCTACCATTTTCTGCCCGGAACGGTGAGGGGCGAAGGGTTGTTCGTGTGTGTGCTGCAAAAGACGGCAGAGCAAGACAGCCGAAGAATAAAGACACGCCAACCGGCAGTCATAAAAGCCGAACAGGTGAAAAGATGGTTGAAAGGAGACATGGCACTGACGACAGACAGCGAGGGGGCGATATATGCAGTGGAAAGCCGCCATAAGGACTTTATGAACGCGCTGACTGCAACGGCCCACGTGATAATGGCAGGGACAGAAACCGCAACGATTAAGGGAAAAGACGCAGTGCCAAGCGAAGGACTGGCACTAAGCACGGCAATTGACGAAAAAGCCTTCGCGACAGCCGAAGTGGACTACCCTACCGCAATTGCCTATCTGCGAGGAGAAGCAATATGCGTGGAAGCGCCAAAGGGATACGTGGCGATAACGTACAGAGGACAAAGACTGGGATTCGTGAAGAATCTGGGAAACCGCGCCAACAACATGCTGCCAAAAAATTGGCGCATCCGCAGCAGCCATGCTCCTGAAGATGCACCAAAAATCATCAAAAAATATCAAGACTGATACTATTTTCAGTAAACGGCAACGGTGTCGGGAACTTCCATCGACTCATAGCGATGATACTCACATGCATAAAAGGAGATAATCTTAATCAACGTCTGCAGGGTATTCTTGCAGACAGGCCTCTCGAACACCAAATCGGAATTGAACGTTGAGCCGGAAATGCCTGACTTGGCAGAGCCAAAGATTTGCATTTTTTCGTCGGTCGAACACTTAGCAAAGGAGGAGCCAGAACGGAAATCGACAAAATTGGCGAAAGCCGAACCTGCAAAAAGTTTATTGACGACAGGGTCAGTAAAGGCCGACTTATTGACGGGATCAGGCGAAGTTCGGAAATAGAAGTAACCATCGCGAACGCCATAAATAATGCCGTCGGCATCCGAAATCATCGCACCAATCTCACCATTAGGGAGATTAGAGAGTTCGCTGCCCCTACCGACAAAAGCAGAGACCTTACCGAGCAAGAATTTAGGATCCTTCGACTTGACAGCACCATACATGAGGGAGGCGCCATCATAAAGGTAATAATCAAAGGAAAAGACGATGCTGCCATTGAGGCTGGAGATGAGTTTCTTGGCATCGGCGGCAGAAAGCAGCTTATTATCGGGAATCTGAGAAAGGTCGTGGACAAAATCAGGATTTTTCATCAGGGCATCGCCATTGATGGAAACAGCCAAGATTGCGTAAATTCCTTTAGGAATGAACTTCAGGCAATTGGCATCAGGCTGGCCGATAACATCGTGGAGGAGCTTGCAAAGCGGAGAATTCTCATCGCCAATAATCTTAGTGGTAGAAGTGATGTCCTTATCATTCAGATTAATGGAACAAAGCAAGCCGCTGACATCGCTGTTGACGAGCTTGGTAAGGAACGGCGAGGCATTAATCATCGACTTGTACTCACCTTGGTCAAGATAAGCCGCTTTGAAAGCCTTGTAATTAAAATAGATGCTGACATCATCGGACGAAGTGAGGGCATCGACGGCATCGTCATCGGCAAGATAAGAATCCTTCTTGTCGAGAGAAAGCAATTTTTCAGCCTCATGCAAGACTTCAGTCGCACTTAAATTTTTGCGGACATCACCGCAAAAGATGAAATCGTCGTTGAAAACAGTGACAAAAAAACCGGTAATGTAATAATGAAATTTCTGACCAGTACCGCCCTCGCCTATTTTCAGCTTACCCGTGTGAGTAAGGAACTGCAAGAGCGCCTTAGAATCAGAAACCTTGAAAAGTGCCCCATCGCGGAAAGTTTTGGAGCCAAAAAACAGATAAGCCTTGGAATCGAAGTCAATGCCACTTGACGGCAGCGATTCAATGCTTTTCTTCAGAGTCTGCTCTTCCACGTTGTTGCCGAAGGTGGAATCCAATTCGGAAGGCAACTTGACTTTGCCGTTAGAAATAGGCATACCACTTTTGCCAATTAAAGTCTTGACATTAATGGCAACAGCACTAACAGCATCAGACGGAATGTGAGCAATGAGCTTTTTTTCCTTTGTGTTACAAGAAGCCATGAGCAAAATCATTGCCGACATGGCAAAATACAGAATACATTTTTTCATACTATTTCAAATAAAAGTGTTAATATAGAACGATGCAAAAATACTTATTTTTTTCAATATGTGAATAATACACAAACTTAATTCAAAAAAAATTAGCGCATCCTCAATAAAAGCACCATTGAAGATGCGCCAAAAATTATCAGATAAGATTAAATTCAATAAGATACGCTGTCGGCAGCAATGGAGTCAGGCTCTGCCATCGCCCCAATGCTTGCGGCCTTTTCGGACTGATTGCGAGTGTAAGCAGAGATAATCTTAATCAAAGCTTGCAGGGAATTCTTGCAAACAGGATTTTCGATAATCAAATCGGAATTAATCGTCATGTCGGATGAACCTGACTTGATATATCCCGAAACATTAAAGCCGACGTAATCAGAAATCAAGGAAGCATAAGGAGAGCCACTGCGGAAGTCAACATAAGACGCCCACGAAGACTTGTCGAAAATTTCCTTGACAACCCCATCGGCATAGGCTGAATCAGTGACCGGCTGAGGAACGGTGCGGAAATAGAGATAACCATCCTTTGCACCGAAAATGATGCCGTAAGAATCAGTAACCATTGCAGCAACCTCGCCATTCTGAAGTCCAGTAACGCCAGAACCAGCACCAACGACGGCAGAAATCTTGTCGAGGACAAACTTGGCATCCTTAGTCTTGATAGCACCGTAGAAAGGAGATTCGGAAGCATCGCCGATGGAATAGCTGGAGAAAATAATGTCGCCATCAATGTCGGAAATAATTTTCTTCAAATCGTCCTTTGAGGCATAAGGATTATCTGGAATATTGGCAAAAAGCTGGGCAAATTCAGGGATTTTCAACAAAGCCTCGCCATTCAATGAGAATGCGAAAATGCTGAAGGCATTTTTAGGAATAAACTTCAGAGCATTCGAATCAGGGTCGCCGATAACGTCGTCGAGGAGCTTGCAGAGCGGGGAATCCTTGTCGCCAATAATCTTGGTGGAGCAAGTGACATCCTTATCATTGAAATTGACTGAGCAAAGCAGACCGCTGACATCGCTGTTGAGGAGCTTTGAAAGGAACTGATTGGAGTTGACAATTGACTTGTATTCGCCCTCATCGATATAGGTCTTCTTGATGGACTTGTAATTGAAATAGATGGAGGCATCGTCGGAAGTGGTAAGAGCATCGACGGCATCGCCATCATCGAGATAAGTATCCTTTTTGTCGAGAGTGAGCAATTTCTGCGCCTCAAGCAAAGTCTTGGACTCGGACAGACTGTACTGTGCATCGCCGATAAAGAGGACATCATCGTTGAATACCGTGACAGCATTACCCTGCACAAAATAATGACAGCCATCGCCATCGCTGATTTTGAGTTTAGCCTTATCCGTAAGGAACTGTTTCAGGGCCTTGGAATCGGAGACCTTAATTAAAGCACCATTCTGGAAATTCTTTGAGCTGAAAAACACGAAAGCCTTGCAATCGAAATCGATGCCGCTTGAAGGAAGGGCTTCAATGCTTTTTTTCAAATTCTGGTCGTCAGAAGATTTGCTGAAAGCAGAATCAATTTCAGGAGGCAACTTGAAAGTGCCGCCAGAAATATCGCCACCGCTTTTCTGTGCGAGCGACTTGACATTGACGGCAACAGCACCTACAGCATCAGAAGGGATGTGACCAATGAGCTTTTTCTCCTTGGAATTGCAAGAAGCCATGAGCAAAATCAATGCCGACATGGCAAGGAAAAGAATACTTTTTCTCATATTAAATCAATTATAATTGTTAATTAAAAGTCATTCAAAAAAGAATTTTGCGGGAAACCAATCCCTGATTGACTATGAATAATCCATGAGATGGAAGTGTGAAACTGGCAGAGCCAGCCACCTTGACACGATTGAGCAGAACGCCGTCTGCACGATAGAGACTGACAGGCGAGGCGGAATCAGAAGTGGTGACAGTGACGGCGTTGCCACTACGCACTGCGGAAAGTGATGAAGGCGATGCCTTGACGTCAGTGACCGCTGTGGAAGAGCTGACGACGTTGAAAGAAATCACGCCATTATTTTCAGTAATGCCTGAAAATCCAAGCGGACTATCCACGCCCGACAAAGTGCGGAGATTAGGAGTGGAAGTGTTGTTTAGCTCAGTGAATTTGCCAGTGCCCGGGAATGGATCGTAACCACTGTCGAAGAAATTCCCTTTCGCATCGAATTGACAATCGGCCCGCAAAAGCAAATAATAATTATAAGAAGGGTCGATATTAATCTGATTAAACCACCAATTAAGAACACTGGTGGAATCGACACGGAAAACGAGCATTCCATGGCCCGGAAGATACTCATCCCAACCCGTCAACTGGCGGTTCTCCATGAGGAAGAACACGCTGTCGTTAGGAGAATCGAGCCGCAACCCTGCATTAGAAACATTAATAGGCTGCAAAGAACAAGCGCAAGCGGAAGAAATCCGTTGCGGCACGGTAAAGCCAACCGCATAGCGCTCATAAAGTCCGTAGCCACACGGAGTGCGCGACTTATTCAAATAGGAACCAGAAGCCATAAGAGACCAGCGATTAGGGTCAACGCTCAGTCCGCCACTGCCTTCGTCGTCAACGTCATAAAAGTCAGGAAGCCCCAGCACATGGCTGAATTCATGGCAGGCTGTGCCTATACCATCAATATAATATATACCCGATTCCCTTCCACTTAATTCGGTAGAGCAAGCAAAACGGCCTAAATTCACGCCATCGAGAGAGAAGGGAGTCCCTAAGATTAAGAAACTTGAGGTATGTGGCCAGATATAGTCGGGATTATTGCTTGTGTAATTAGACCCAAAGCCAGCAAAAACGAAATAAATCATATCAACAGTGCCATTGCCGTCGATGTCGTAATCAGCAAAATTGACAAACGAATCGGCAGCAATAGCGGCAGCTTTCACTATAGGGCCAACGCTATCCGTTCCATGCGGAAAAGTGCAACTGTAATTGATGTCAACCGGACCAACCACATCAAATTTAGGGTCGAACTGGCCAGCACTATTATCGCGGAAATAATCACGAACGCTGCCGGTGTAAGGAATGATGGAATCCTTGACGGTATCCTTGAATCCCTTAAAATTGCGGCCACAGAAAACGCTGTCGAAAACAGCATGCGCATCGGTGCGGGAGAATTTGCGGTCGTTGAAATTCACCAGAATCACAAGTCCATGGAAATGCTTATAATCGTAAAGTTTCGGCTTGGCGGTGCCCACAAGACCGGCATCGCGCAGCCGCCTTGACATCTTGGCTGCCTTCACTGCCGGATGCATATTCTTCGACACGCTCCAAAGATAAGATTTCTCCGATGCAGTGCGCTTGACGGCATCGTGGGCAACCACATTTGAAGGCACGACTGCACCATCGGAAAGAGCGGCATAGACATAAGAGCCGTCGGACCGCTTGACCACAGTGTAGCCGTCGAGCGTGGTGGTGAAGTGCATAAACTCATCGCCTACAAGACGGATTGTGAGCGCAGTGCCGTCAGGCTGGATAACAGTGGCAGGCTCAGGACAGGCCGGCACTGCAAGAGCAGCGACATATCCAAAGACGGCAAAGGCAATCGCCAAAAAAATTGGTTTCTTTATAAGCATGTCAACTGTCATTTAACTTTAGAACATGATTTTACGTGAAATATTTCCCTGATTGACTATAAAAAGTCCATGAGATGGAAGTGTGAAATCGGCAGAGCCAACCACCTTGACACGATTGAGCAGGACACCGTCGGCACGATAAAGGTTGACAGGAAGTGAGGAATCGGAAGTGGAGACAGTGACGACGTTGCCGCTACGCAAAGCGGAAAGTGACGAAGACGATGCCTTGACGGCAGTGACCGCTGTGGTGGCAAGGTCAACGTTGAAAGAAATCACGCCATTATTCTCAGTAATGCCAGATAATTCAAAAGGACAATTTACACCCGACCAACTGCGGAGACTCGGCTTGATACTATCGTTTTTGATAGATGTGACATTGCCAGTACCCGGGAATGGGTCGTAAGCGCTATCAAACCAAGTTCCAGCAGTGTCATATTGACAAATGCCACGAAGCATTTCATAATAATTATGCGACGGGTCACAATTGAGAGTGTTCTCTTCCCAAACATTGACATCAGTGGAATCGACACGGAAAACGAGCATGCCATGACCGCGAAGATATTTGTCCCAACCCGTCTGCTGACGGTTCTCAATAAGGAAGAACACACTGTCCTGCCCGGAATTGAGGCGATAGCCTGCGTTGGAAATGTTGATAGGCTGCATGGAATAAGAGCCAGTGGAAGAGATTAGTTGAGGCACGTCAAAGCCAGCGGCATAACGCTCATAGAGTCCATAGCCACACGGAGTGCGCGAAAGATTAGAATAGCTGCCAGCGGCCATAATGGTCCAATACAAGGGACAAATACTTTGGCCACCACTTCCATTGTAATCGGTGTCGTAAAAATCACGAAGTCCCAGCACATGGCTGAATTCGTGGCAAATAGCGCCTATGCCATCAATGCAATATGTCGTAGAATTTTCCCTTCCATAGAATTCAGTGGAACAAGCATAACGGTCAAAATTTACGCCATCAAGAGTTATGTTGGAACTGAATTCATTGAAATTATAGGCATGCGGCCACACATACCCAGAATTGTTAGTAATAAAGTTTGACCCAAACCCGGCGAAAATGAAATAAATCATATCAACAGAGCCATCACCGTTGATGTCGTAATCAGCATAATTGACAATCGGATCGGCAGCTTTGACAACAGCTTTGAGGACAGTATCAATGTTTTCATATTTCTTAGGGAAAGTGCAAGAGAAATCGATGTCAACAGGACCAATGACATCAAATTTAGGGTCGAACAGACCAGTGCTGTTGTCGCGGAAATAATCGCAGACGCTGCCGGTGTAAGGGATGATGGAATCCTTGACGGCATCCTTGAAACCCTTGAAATTGCGGGCACAGACAATGCTGTCGAAAACAGCATGCGAATCGGTGCGGGAGAATTTGCGGTCGTTGAAATTCACCATAATTATAAGCCCATGAAATTTATTGTAGTCGTAGAGCTTTGGCTGCGCAGTGCCAGCCTTTTTCACACGGCTATTGCGCAACAGATGCTTCAATCTTGCCGCTTTAGCATCAGGATGGATGTTCTTGGGAACTCCATAAAGGAATTTACGGTCGGAAGCAGTACGCTGCTTAACGTCACGGGCTACTACAGAAGTGGGGGCAAGGACATCGTCAACAAGCGAGGCATAGACATAAAAGCCGTCGGAGCGCTTAACCACTGTATAGCCGTCGAGCGTAGTGGTATAGTTCATAAACTCGTCACCGATAAGGCGGATTGTGAGAGAAGAGCCATCAGGCTGCGTAACCGTGGCAGGCTCAGGACAGGCAGGCACTGCAAGAGCAGCAACATATCCGAAAACGGCGAGAAACATCGCCAATAATATTGACTTTTTCATGATTGTGTGTTATGTGCGGATATGATTCAATACATAATTTTTTGAGAGGCATTTCCCTGATTGACTATGAAAAGTCCATGGGAAGGGAGTGTGAAATCGGCAGAGCCAACCACCTTGACGCGATTGAGCAGAACACCATCGGCACGATAGAGGCTGACAGGAAGTGCGGAATCGGAAGTGGTGACAGTGAGAACATTGCCACAGCGCACTGCGGTGAATGACGAAGGAGATGCCTTGACGGTAGTGACCGCTGAAGGAGCATTGACAACGGTGAAATTAATCACGCCATTGCTTTCGGTGATATTCGACAGGCCAAATGGACAGGCAATTCCCGACCAAGTGCGGAGATTAGGAGTTGTGGAATTGTTGATTGCCGTGATACCTGCGCTGCCAGGGAAAGGATCCGACTTCGAAGACACAACTGAATTTTCAGAATTATAAGTTTTTGAAGCACGAAGGAGTTCAAAA
>JAKVKZ010000060.1 GCA_022484565.1 Muribaculaceae bacterium | reverse complement strand
AATAGCAAAGCCCTGGCTTGAGAAAGTCGGGGCTTTGTGCTTAATAATAGAGGGTGCGCCGTTTTGACACACCCTCTTCGCGATATTTTGGAGAAAACTTAATAATTCTTACCTGATATTTCTCGTGATTTCAAAAGGATGCTTAAAAGCCATGACAGCACATTTTTGGGCAATCGCACAATTAGCATCAGTTGACCCCACAGGTTTGCCGTCGGGGCCTGGAATATTCTTGCCCACTACCCAATCAGAAGTGACACGGGTGCGGTCGCCGAAAATCGACATGTAGGGAGAAGTCATGGAAAGCACCGACAGAACCGCCACGTATGCCTCAACCTGACAGCCAAGTCCTTCCTGAAGATGACGGCCCTCGAATGAGAGATGACGGAAATTACCAACGGAATCAAGTGGTGTGCAACGCGCATTCTGCACGGCAGTGCCGCAAGGAATCACGAAATCGACAGGAGTGGAATCAACCACACGCTTTGCACAGCCGGAAATCATATTGAACATGCCGTCGCTCGTGATGCCATAATCATTAAGCAGAGAATATCCAGTGGGATAAGCAGGCGTGAGCAACCAGCCAAGACGCACCGAATGAGTAAGTTCACCATAAAGCCAATTGATGATGCCATCAAGATAAGGCTGATAAGTGGCAAAATTCTTTGAATCGGTGGAAGCCTGCTGAAGGATTACAATATCCCAAGGCTCATCCTTTACGATGCTTTCAGCCGTGACTTTCTTCACTGTTTTCCACGCACCGCTTTGAGGCATAAACTTATCATATTCGTAAACAGACGCTTCATCTGTAATTCGGTCGAGATGTCCCTTGAGTGACATTCCGGGGAAATACATTATGCCGAATGTCAACTTCACATCAGGAGCAATGCCGTGCATGATGAAAGGCACATAGGAAAAGGCATCGCGCGAATAAGAATTACCGATGGAAAGGACACGAATCTCACGTTGTGCAGAAAGATTCTGGGCATATACATCCCCACAGACAAGCGCCATGAGGAGAATAACAATAACTTTGAATGTCTTCATAATTGGAACAGATTATTTCAGGTCACTAAATTAGCAATAAAATGCCACAATCAAGCATTAATAAATAAAAAAAGCAGCACCAATCAGGTAAAAATCCTGACAGGTGCCACTTCTGACTATTGAAACAAATTTATTATTTTGATTTCAGTGAATAAGATCCTGAGCCAAGCGAGATAAGCACGAAATCGCCCTGCTGAGCAACTGAACGTATGCCGTTGCGACCAGCTACAGGATTAATGCCGAAACGCTTAGGTAATTTCACAGTGGCGGTGGTGTTGGCAGGAATTTCTATGTTCCAGTCAAGATTATCACCCGTCCTGCTCCATTTGCTCGATATTTTGCCGTAAGGCGACTGATATGAAGCGTCAACATTGGAAAGACCCTCAGGAAAATTTGGCTCCATCCATATTTTCTTGAAACCTACCGAAGCAGGGTCATTCTTGATGCCTGCCAAATCCTCGTAGAACCAAATCACAAGGTCGCCAAGCAGCATTACGTGATTGCCTGAATTCATGGCAGGGTCAGCAGTGTTGCCGTTCCAAAGTTCCCAAATCGTGGTGGCACCGTTCTTTGCCATATATCCCCATGAAGGATAAGTGTCGTTGGTGACAATCTTATAAGCCAAATCCACCTTGCCACGCTCGGTAAGTCCGCGCATAAGATGCTGAATTCCAAGCACACCTGCGCTTACGTGTCCGTTGCAATCAATTTCAGTCTTTTTGATGATGTTGTCGAACACTTTTGATTCATAACCTGTCGGAACAAGGCCTAAGCGAAGTGAAAGCATATTGGCTGTGACTGTATTGTTGTCGTAACCGCCTATTGATAGATTGAAGAATTTCTTATTGTATGCTTCCTTCAGATTTGCTGCGACGTCGGCATAGTACTTTATGTCTTGATTAGCTCCACTGATGGCAGCAAATTTCTGCATAAGTTGCAGGATATTGTAGAAAACGGAAGAGCTAAGGATGGTGCCATTGGTCTGACGGGCTGGGTCTTCTGAATGAATCAGTTTTGGAGTTTCGGGAGGCATGCACCAGTCACCATAGGTGTCGTTGGGGCACAGACCATCTTTCATTTTGTCGTTTATATTATGCATCACCCAATGTTTCATCGAGGCATAACGCTCTTTTATGGCACGGGAGTCGCCGAATTGGGTATAGAGCATGTCGGTAATGTAGAAATATGCTGATGGCCAAGTCACATCATCGTTGTAGATGTCCCAATAATGAGGTGATACATCGGAAATACAGCCGTTTGGCATCATCGACTCCTCTATGTCGCGCATCCATTTATGGTACATGGTGTGATTGTCGAGTACAAAGCTCTCACCTTTAGCACCAGTGGCGCGGTCGCCGAGCCATCCCATACGCTCATCGCGCTGAGGGCAGTCAGTAGGCATACCACGATAATTGCCACGTATGCCCCAATATGCGTTTTTATAGATACTGTTAACTATATTGTTGGAAGTTGAGAACGAACCTAAAGTAGCCATATCATCATAAACTACTTTGCCTTCAAAGTCATTCACTGTCGGCTCATAGTCAAGTCCCGATATTTCCACGAAGCGGAAACCATGATACACCAGTGCCGGATGCCATGTGAACGGAGCATCTGACTTTGGAATATAAACGTTGGCCGATAATGCCGTACGGAAATTCGCCACATATAGCTGTTTGCCGCCAGGCTGAAGAGTTTCGGAGAAACGTAATTGTATTGGTTTCCCTGCTTTGCCGTTGAGTTTGACGACAAGCCATCCCACCATATTCTGTCCCATATCAAGAATGTAACGGCCATCACCTGTAGGAGTAATTGAAACAGGCTTTACTGAATCCATCACCTTTAAGCAAGGCGAAGACTGAGCAGTCATTACGCCACCGGGAGCAGGCATAACTACAGCTTTCTGCCATGCGGAAGCATCGTAGGAAGGGACAGTCCAATCGCCCAATTCAAGGCGGGCATCATATTTTTCGCCGTCGTACTCGTTGTTTTCAACGATAGGGCCACGATTTGTGGCTTGCCATGAACCATCACTGAGTACCATCACCTTGCCGTCGGCAAGTTCCACTTCAAGCTGCGCACGAAGGCGTGGAAGACCAAACATGAGAGTGCCCGGTTTACGGACATCAAAATAACGACCATTTCCAAGGAGAACGCCAATAGCGTTTTCGCCAGCATGAAGCATTGAGGTCACATCGTAGATAAGATAATTAACTGATTTAGTGTAAAGCGTTGGAAGCGGTCCGAAAACATCGTCGGAAACCTGAGCGCCATTGATATAGCACATTGAATTGCCGACACCGCTCACAAAAAGAGTGGCACGCTTCACAGCGCCATTTAGCGAGAACACCTTGCGCAAATAACGCGCCGGCAGCGTAGTGCGACCAAGGCTATCGGCCTTGGCATTTACAGTGTCGTTCAGACCAATCCATGAAGCTTTCCAGTCCGACTCATTGAGCAAGCCCGTAAGCCAGTCGCCTCCACCTTTAAGTTTTTCACCCTTGTTGGTTTTAACCAGCACTTTCCAAAAATAATGACTTGCTGAAGCCAATGGCTTCCCGGCATATTCAATCAGGACAGAATTGTCCGACTTCACTTCGCCTGACTTCCAGAGCAGATTTTTTCCTGACTTTAAGTCGGCAGGTGAAGAAGCCACCTCAATTGAATATGACTTCTGCATCACGTCAGCCTTATCACTCTTAATTTGCCAAGAAAAGCAAATGCCCTGAGGGGATTCGTCCCTTGTGGTTTTCACGCCTGTCAATTCCGAAGCCTTTATCGGAATACACAGGGCAAGCAGCATGAAAATTGTAAATATTGCAGTTTTTTTCATTGTTATCGCAATTTTTATTCAAACCGTTGGTAATCAATAAATATATTTTTTGTTTACTTTAATTCCATTATTCAGTTGCACGCATACAATCCCGGCACCATGCTCTACAATCGGCAGATTGCATGAATTGCCGCAATTAGAAGAAGAGGCAACCAATCTGCCATCAACTGAATATAAATCAATCGTTTTAATGGCTTCCGCACATTCCACATGAATTTCTCCACCCGAAATGGAAGTTTTCACCTCAGGAGCGGCATACACGCCAGGAACGCCCACAACCGACCCTTTTTTCAAAATATTGAGTGTAAGCCATGTCCACGATGCATTTTCATCAGCATCAGCAATCGTCTCAGTCGCCACATCCCCGCTGGATGACACATCCTGTATTTTCAAATCGATTGCATGCCTGTAAGTGTTGAGGTTGCCTTTAGGAGTTTTGTGCCCGAGCACCACGCGCAGCGGAATTGCAGCTTCAATCCTGTAGCTTGACGTGCCTATACTGAGTGCATAGTTCACGTCAGTGGCAATGGAATCCACCCACACTCCGTTGTCGCCCATCTGCATGGAGCAAGTACCATTGGTATCAAAAAAGAATTTATATATTCCTTGTTGAGGTGTAGTGCTACATTTATTAAGCCCGTCAATCATAAGATACACACCGTCGTCAGTTGAGGAATTTCTTACAATATCGTCGTCCTCGACATTGGCAGTGAAATAAATGGCATTCTTGTCGTAGGCAAAATCGAATGCTGAATTTTTCTTTATCTCTTGCCCCATAGTAATCTGACGCGCATCAGAATTGACCCAATGGTCTTCAGAAGTTAGGTTTCCATCGATATTCACAGTGCCGAATTGAGCATTGGCCTGACGTTTTGGAAAGCCTTTTATCATATACACATTGTAAGAACCGGTGTTGGAAGCTCCTATCGAGCCAACTGCCACAACATTGCTATCCACCACAGCAAGTGAATTTACTATTGAATGATAGCCTTGTGCAAGTGCAAATGGACGTGAGAGTCCCTTGAAATTACTTGCGGTTGAATCTCCCACCACCACGTTCATGTCATAGTATTGGTCGTTTCTTGTTGTCGTACGGCCTTGGTCGCCTTGATATGAAAGCACCGTCTCGCCATTTGGCAACTGACGCAGATAAGGGGCAGCCGAAACGTAATCAGTGGGGGCAAAAGCAATGTTCCTCTTGCTGCTGCTTGCATTTACGGTTCCAGAAGCCCAGTTGTCAGTAATATCTGTGCGGATGGTTGTAGCTGTGAAATAATCTCTGCCGCTCCACCCATTATCTTCTTCTGAAAACACAATCTGTTGCTGGTTTTTCAGGAAAATAGGGACTGGCATTCCATCACGGTGGCCATACCGATAACTTATCACTTCAGGCGTACTCCATGTAAGGCCATTATCATAAGAGCGGCTTAGGCAAATATTTTGATAATTAGTGGAAGGAAAATCATTCTCATTCGAGAAATAGCATTGCAACTCGCCAGAAGGCAATTGAAGCAATGTAGGCTCCCAGCAGCCTCTGCCTTCAATATTCGAGCCTTTATAAACCTGAATTGTATCGCCCCATGTCGCGCCATAGTCAGTGCTCCTTTTCACATAGATTCCTGAACTGTACCCACTGTTCCACGTCAATGGCACTTTATTTATCGACACCACTATCGTCCCGTTGCTGAGTTGCAGCATATCCGGCACACCAAGCTGATAATGATCAGGAAAAGGCAGTAATGTCCTGATGTCCCAGCTGGACCCCCCATCTGAACTGTATGCGTACTGCATTGCCGAGTTGATGGCAAACAATCGGCCATCCTTCAGCTGCATCATGCGCCCATACACTCCATTAGGAAATACTATTTTATAAGTATTCATATCCCAGAAAATTCGGGAACCTTTATAGGGTGTTACCCCTTCGCTCATCGGCGGAAACACAATGAGCGCAAGCACCATCACTGTCAGTGATAGTCGGATTCGATTAATGTACTCTTTAGTTTTCATTTGATTATAATTTTTTTGCTCTCAGTTTTTCCGTTAGCAAGAACTGCCCTTACAATACCAAGTCCCTTCATGGTAACAGGCAATTGGTAGTAAGTTCCGCAGTTGCTCACGGAGGCAATTTCCTTGCCATCTATCGTAAATAGCATAATGTGATTCATATCCATATCGCTGCTCAAGCACAAGTTGCTTCCTTCCACGTTGACTTTCACATGCGATGCAGGAGTTTCGGCAGTGACATTGCTGATTCCCGACATAGCACCAAGTCTGAATTCAAGCCATGTCCAAGGTGCATCGACGTTGACATCGCTAAAATCCTCTGTAGCATAACCGCCATCATACACGTTCACCAACGTTGCGGCAATGGCCATGCGCTGACCGACTGGTGCTACAGCCTTGCCGAGCTTCGACCATGGAATTGCAGCCTCAAAGAAGTAATAGGAAGCCGTCTTGGTGACAGCATACTGAATGCCGGTGTTTTCGCCAAGAATCCAACTGCCGTTGGAGTTAGCCGTGTAGAATTTCGCGACTCCGTTCACATCGAAGTTAATCTTGAACACTCCAGGTTTCAGTGAAGTGCTGCACACGTCGTCGGCATCAATCATCAAGCGGATGCCGTCATCGAAAGTGGTGCTGTCGCATATATTTCGGTCGATAACACGGGCTGTGACGTAAAGATTTTGGCTATCATAAAGAAAATCCATGCCAGTCTTGTTCTTTATCACATTGCCCATCTTTATCTGGTTCATAGTCGAGGTTGTCCACTTCTCGTCACTCGTTTTTTTGCCATCAACGGTAATTGTGCCGTAATTGGCCAAAGCTCGTTGCATGGGATAGCCCTTTATCATATACACATTTGTGGCTGCATCACCAGCCTTGCCGATATTGCCGACGGCCACCACGATACCAGTATCAATAACCGCTATGGAATTAATGAGGCAATGCTGATTGTCCGACACGGCAAAAGGGCGCGACTTAGCCTTGAAATTGCGGGCATTCTCATCACCCACCACTACAGTCATGTCATAATAATCCTCGGTGGAAAGCGTGCGGTACTCGTTGCCCTGATAAGAGGCTACCGTCTCGCCGTTTGGCAATTGACGCAGATAAGGAGCAGCTGAGACCAAATCAGTTGCCTGCGCATCTTTGAAAATTATGCTGCGGTTGGCACTGCTGCCGTCAACAGGTCCTGATTTCCAATCATCGGAAAGAGTGGTGCGGATGGTTGTGGCAGTGAACTTCGACCGCCCTGTCCAGCCTTTATCTTCAATGGTATATACAATCGCGCTATTATTCTTTAGCAAAATCGGGCACGGCATTCCATCGCCTATTCTATAGCTGTTTCTGTAACTTGTGACGATTGGAGCGCTCCAAGTCAAACCTTTGTCGAACGAACGGCACATGCACACTTCCTGCTCAAGAGGGCTTGTTGTTGTGGCACTGTAATAGCTCTGATTAGTGAAATAGCATTGCAGTTCACCTGAAGGCAATTCAAGGAATGCAGGCTCCCAGCAACCTTTCTTATCTAGATTCGAGCCTTGATACACCTGTATCATGTCACTCCATGTTGCACCCTTGTCAGTGCTTCTTTTCACATAGATTCCTGAATGATATGTGCTGCCCCACGTAAGAGGCACTTGATTGATTCCCACAAGTATCGTTCCGTCGCTGAGCTGAATCATGTCGGGCACGCCAAACTGGTAATTATCAGGCCAAGATTGAATGGTGAAAATGCTCCATGAAGAGCCAAGGTTGGAACTGAATGCGCCCTGCATTGCCGAGTTGATAGCGAACAGACGGCCATCCTGCAACTGCATCATGCGCCCGTAATTGCCATTTGGGAAAATCAGCTTATAGCTGTCCAAATCCCAAAAGATTCGGGAGCCTTGATAAGGTGTTGTCTCCTCTCCCATTGATGGAAATGCAACGAATAAAGATGCTATCACCGACAGCATTATGCTTAAATACTTTCTACTTTTCATCAGAATATATATTTTTTGTTTTCCACAATTCCATTGTCAAGCGTCACTTTTGCAATTCCCATACCCCTCATGGTGACAGGAAGTTGATATTCAGTGCCGCAATCGCTGGCGGAGGCAAGTATCCTACCGTCAATCGACACGAGCATAATTTGCTTCATGTCGATATTGCTGCTCAATCGCAATATGTTGCCATCCATATAAACCTTTACTTGTGGCTTAGTCGCAACAGGAGTGACAATTCCCGAAGGACTGACGAGCCTGAATTCGAGCCATGTCCATGGAGCGCTGACATTCACGTCGCTCATATCCTCAGTGGCCCAATCGCCGTCAAACACATTCACTATTGTAGCGGCAATGGCCATGCGCTGAGCCACTGGAGCAGCCGTCTTGCCGAGTTTCGACCAAGGAATTGCAGCCTCAATGAAGTAATAGGTTGACGTCTTTGTAACCACATACTGAATACCAGTGTTATCGGTCAGAATCCAACTGCCGTTGGCATTGGCGGAATAGAATTTAGCCTTCCCGTTAACATCGAAATTAATCTTGAACACTCCCGGCTTCAATGAGGTGCTGCACACATCGTCGGCATCAATCATCAAGCGGATGCCGTCGTCGAAAGAGGTGCTGTCGCAGATGTTATGGTCAACGACACGAGCCGTGACGTAAAGATTCTGATTATCATAAAGGAAATCTATATTGGTCTTGTTCTTAATCACATTGCCCATCTTTATCTGGTTCATCCCAGTAGTGGTCCATTGCTCGTCACTTCCCTTTTTGCCATCCACTGTGATAGTGCCGAAATTAGCCAAGGCACGCTGCATTGGGTAGCCCTTTATTATGTCCACATGTGAGCTGTTGGTGTCACCCGCCTTACTTATATTGCCTATAGCCACCACCACTCCGGTGTCGATGACAGCCAAAGCATTGATGTGGCAATTCTGGTTTGCAGCCACAGAGAATGGACGTGATTTAGCCTTGAAATTGCGGGCATTCTCATCGCCCACCACTACGGTCATGTCGTAATAATCCTCGGTGGCAAGCGTACGGTTCTCATTGCCCTGATAAGACGCTACAGTCTCGCCGTTTGGCAGCTGGCGCAGATATGGCGCAGCTGACACCAAATCGGTGGCTTGCGCATCTTTGAAAATTATGCTGCGGTTGGCACTGCTGCCACCAACTGTGCCCGACGACCAATTGTCGGCAAGCGTGGTGCGGACTGTTGTGGCCGTGAATTTCGGACGGCCGGTCCAACCTTTGTCCTCAATGGTATATACTATCGCGCTTTTGTTCTTGAGTAAAATCGGAGTAGGCATACCATCGCGAGCGCCTGCTCGATAGCTCGTTACCACAGGCGCACTCCATGTCAGTCCCTTGTCGAACGAACGGCAAAGGCATATATTTTGGTCATCATTAGTAGTAAAATCATTCTCATTTGAAAAATAACATTGCAATTCTCCCGAAGGCAATTCAAGGAACGAAGGTTCCCAGCAACCCTCGGTGGCGTTGCTTTGAGCTTCGTACATATTGATGATATTGCTCCAAGTGGCGCCATCATCAGTACTTCTTATCACACCTATACTGAATTTTCGCTCACTTGAATATGGTGTACTCGGGTCAACGTTAATTCCTACTATAATCGTTCCATCAGTAAGCTGAATCAATTCGGGCACACCAAACTGATATTTTGATTGCCATTTTGCGATATTCACGGGTGTAATCCAAGTTCTTCCCATATCGGAGCTGTAAGTCACACCAAGTCCTGTCCACACTGATATAGCCATCAGGCGGCCATCCTGCAACTGTATCATTCGCCCATAAAGGCCGCCGGAAAATATCGTCTTGTAGCTGTCCAAATCCCAAAAGATTCGGGAGCCTTGATAAGGTGCTACATCTTCCGCGAACAGAGAGAATGTGCCAATTATCGCAATAATTGATAATAGTAATCTTAATTTCTTCATTTCATGTTTGTTTATTTTTTCTGCAAATATTTTATTTCGGCTTTCAATAAAGCCCACTGCAATTATCCTTATTGTTCATAAAAACAGACTTGGATTCCCCGATGGCAGCCCTGTTACTTAAAAAGATTCCTCCTCCCCAAGAGAAAGAGGAATCTTATTGTAGAAGTCTCATTTATGTACATTTCTGCCGCACGCCACAATAAATATGGCTTTACTTAGTCACTGTCACCACAATTGTGGTTTCAGCAGTGTATGAGGCATTATCAGCACAAGTCGATACCAATCGGAATGTCACAGGCGATGTGAAATCCACCACACTCTGTCCCGACACTTGCTCTACATTGCCGATATATACCTTTTCGTTGTCGGAGTAAGTAGTGAACACGGGAACAAGTTTCGTGAGGTCCGTCCCTGATGGCACTGTAACAGCCATGGTCATCGAAGTGTAGTCGAACGCATTGTGCAGCACTGTGCCCTTAACTGTTCCAAGCGCGAACGTCTTGAACTCTGGATAATTCACGGTGAAAAGCTTATAATTTCTTACAGAACCGAAATTGGAAATCACCTTAATGTTGAGAGTTTTCGACAGGTCGTACTTTGTACTGGCACTATATGGATTATCGTTGATGGTAATCTTTGCTGAATCAGATGCGATATAGAATTTGAGTTTCTGCGAAAGGGTGATGTTTGCGGCAGTGGTGTTATACTGCACCTTGTGCGGCATCTTCATCAACCAGTCGGTGTCACTCATCGGAGTGGCATACACCTCATCGTAGAGCACTTGCGGGCACGACAATTTGGTGATTTCCGTCACATCGTCTTTCACTTGCACCATGTAGGAAAGCGTGTCGCGTTGCATGTTCTTGCCCTTATCGGCATAATTCGTAGCCACGCACACCACCTTATATGTTCCGGGTGCGGAATATGAATATGTGAACAGATTCTTGTCCACTACAAAGCCGGTGCTTATAGTGTCGTTGTACTGATGCATATAGTCACCGGTATAGACCACCAATTTGTCGGCATTTCCAGTGAAATGTATCGTCATTGACTCGTTAATCGCCAAATCGGACTTTTCAATATTCATCTTCACTTGCGGCATATCCACATTATCGTCATCCTTGGAGCATGAAGCCACAAGAAGCACAAGGAACAGTCCGCAAAATATTTTCAAAGCTATTTTCATATTTTCTGATTTACTAATTAACATATTAATAACCCGGATTTTGCTTTACTACACCATTCGACAAGTCAACTTCGCGCTGAGGAATCGGGAAAATCTCGTTCACTCCCTCACGGAAATAGTATCCACGACGTGTAACCTTCTTCATTCCATAGGCCTGAAGCAGACTTGCTGCCCTGCCTTGCCTTACAATGTCGAAGAAACGGTCCCACTCGAAGCAGAATTCTATGCGGCGCTCTTTCCAAATCTGGTCGCGCATGAATCCGTAGCCACCGCCCACATAGAGCTTTGCCGAACCATTAATCGTGTTGGCCACTGCTTTCGTCTTATTTATCTGTGTCAAAGCCTCTGCCCCATTGCCGCATTCATTCAAGGCCTCGGCATACATCAGAACCACATCGGCATAGCGAAGCACGCGGCGGTTCTTGCCGTTATCACCACTGTACTGCGGCAATTCCTTCTCAGGAGTGTACCATTTCAGGCACACAAAGCGTCCGCTCAGCGGAATGGAGATAATCACATTATCAGGCGCATATTCAAATTTATCAATCATTATTTTCTCACGGGGATCACCGCTGAAAATCGCATTGATGTCGCTTTGATATGCATATTGCAACTGATTGTAGAATATATTCTGATAAATGCTTTCGCCCTCATTGGCATCGCCGCTTGTGCCGTCAGCCGACTCCTTGAACACTATTTCCCAGATTGAGCCTTTGCAGAACTCACCTGCCTGGAACCATTGGTCATAATAAGTTATTGTTTTGTCGTAATAGTCTTTATAATCAAGTTTATAGGCATTGACAAGCGGAGTTAATGCCGAACTTGGCACCTCATAAGGGTCAGTGCTTACATTCTCCGATTTTGGCTTGAACCAAAGGCGTTCACGCAAGGCTTCCCAATCTTCCTTTGAAGAATCATATTTGAGTATATCGCCAAAAGTCATCGGCGCGCCGTCAACGAAGAATTTACCCAATTTCACTATTTCCTGCCACTTGTCGGATTGAATTCCAGGCGTTGCCTCATACATCAGCACCTTCATCAGCAGGGCGACAGCAGCGCCCTCGCCAACCTTACCGGAATTTTTCTCGTCGTACTTCGACGGAAGCATTATTGCTGCCTCGCGAAGGTCCTTCTCTATATAGGCAAACACTTCCTCCTTGGTGCTGCGCGGCACTACGAGGCTGTCAACCGATTCGGTCTCAGGACGAATAGGTACTCCGCCGAAAGTTCTGAGCAAGTTGAAATAGAAATAAGCTCTCAGGAATTTGGCTTGGCCCAATATTTCACGCACATCCTTATAGGAGGTGTAATCGGTGGTAGTGAGCTGCACCTTATTGATGTTGGCAATCACCTGATTTGCCCTATGAATACCTTTATAGTAAATTTCATAGCGAGCGCTGATATACGGATTCGACGTGTTGAATCTGAACTGCACCAATTGTCCGAAATCACTCGAAAAACTCTCATCGGCATCGTTTCCGTCATCGGAAGTGGCATCGCCGAACACCCAGTCGCTGTTCATCATTTGGTCCGTCTGCAAAATGTCGTAGGTGGCATCAAGAAGCGTTTGAGCCTGATATCTCGTCTCCGGATATTCCGTTCCGAGAGAATAGCCCTTCACATCTTTATCCAAAAAATCATTACATCCTGCCAATAACATCAGCACGAGACTAAAAGATGATATCTTAAAAAATATTTTAGTCATATCTTTCATAATTTTTAAAGCGATAATTTAATTCCAAACGTAAAGGTACGTGCCTGAGGATAGTTTCCGTGGTCCACACCCATATTCAAGTTATTGCCTTCAGTGCCAACAACCTTGCCGACCTCAGGGTCAAATCCGTCGTAGCCCGTAATGGTAAGCAGATTATATGCGCTGATAAATACTGACAAGTCCTCCAATTTCCATTTTGATATCAACTTCTTATCAAAATTATAAGTGAGCTGAACTTGCTTCAATCGCAGATAAGAGCCATTCTTTATGAAGAAATCGGATGCGCGGAAATTGCGTGCGGCATCGTTCGGGTCCAAATCAGGAATATTGGTATTCGTATTCAATGCGGCAAAGGCACGAGAACTTGACAACTGGCCTGACCAATGCTTTTCGAGCAGGTCGGCGTAGCAGTTGCCGTCGGCGGCATTGTAGAGATAATAGTCCATCACATTGAATATCTTGTTGCCTGTTTGTCCTTGGAAGAATAAACTCAAATCAAAGTTCTTGTAACCTAAATCGATAGGAATACCAAACACGAAGTCAGGAAGCGGTGAACCTAAATAGGTACGGTCCTCGGCTGTAATCCTGCCGTCGCCGTTCAAGTCCTTGAAGCGGAAATCACCTGGACGGGTGGTCTGTTCGGTTAAGTCCTTGCCTACTTCATATTGGGCACTGTTTCTTACTTCTGCGTAAGTCTGGAAAATTCCGTCGGTAACATATCCATAGAAGCTGCCGATAGGACGTCCAACCTCTGTACGGGTGGCGTAGTCCACAATGCTCGATTCGCTCAGATATGAGCCATACACTGGTTCGTTGCCTGTGCCTAAGCTAAGCACTTTATTCTTGATGTAGGAGATGTTGAACCCTGCCTCATAGCGGAAGTCACCCACATGGTTCTTGTAGTCGATATTGAATTCAAAGCCGCGGTTGCGAACTGAACCGGCATTCACCATCGGAGCTTCATCAAGTCCTGCGGAAATCACAGTCGGAACACGAAGCAGCATATTAGTTGTCTTCTTGTTGAAGTATTCTGCGCTCAATGTCAAGTTATTTCTGAAAAAGCCCAAATCAATACCTACGTTAAACGTCTCGGTCTTTTCCCACTTGATGTGCTCATTGCCAATCGTTGTGGCGGTGCTGCCTGGATAAAGCACATGTTGGCCGGGACCGTAAGGATAATTGTAATTGGTATATATCAACGTGTAGCGCGACAATTCATCAATGCGGTTGTTGCCTAACTTACCCCAGCCCACTCTGACTTTGCCTAAGCTGAGCCAATCGAATTTCTTCATGAATTCCTCGTTGGAGAATTTCCAGCCGACGGATACCGATGGGAAATAACCCCAACGCTCATCCTTGTCAAACACTGAAGATGCATCAGCACGCATATTGGCCTGTAGCAGATAGCGGTCCTTGAAATCATAATTGATTCGGCCTATAAATCCCACTGCTGTCCAGTCGTTTTCACGTCCGTACGACTTGTCGCCGGTATAGGCGGCTGACAGATACCATAAGTCGGAACTGTTGCTTGCAGTTCCCTTACGGTAGGATTCCTGATAGTTGTAATTGTAGCCTTCAGCCGTCTGACCTGCAAGAACTGTCACATTATGCACATCGTTCTTCCAGTTAAATGTCAAAAGGTTGTTTATCTCCCACTTGTTGGTGAGATTGTGGCGTTTGTACACTGTGGTTAAATCCGTAGGGATATTAAAATCGGTACCAAGCGCATAAACCTCATAGAAATTTGTGCTGTACTCTGGTATCAGAAAGTCCGAAACCTTGAACTGATAAGTCAGATATTTGCACACGTTTGCCGTCAAGTCGAGGTTCATATCTATTCTGTGCCTCTTCAGCCGATCGTGGTTGCGCGCCAGAATGGCAAGCGGATGAGAGGTGTACCAATATCCTCTTGAGTTATATGTATAGACCATTGGACTTTGGAACAATGCCGTTTTCAGAATACTTCCCGAACCTTCAGGCACTATTTTTCTGTCCTCAAATGAATAGGCAAGATTTGTGGTGAGTGTCAACCAAGGGAGCAACTTGTTGTTCATGTTCATCCTCGTGTTGAAATGGCTGTAATTTGATGTCTTCACAATACCGCGCTCATCGTAGTAGCTCGTGCTTATCATGTATTTGTTCTTCTCGCTGCCGCCTGAAATGGACACATTGTACTGCTGCTTCACACCCGTCTGGGTTATAGCGTTCCACCAGCTGCTCGGCGAGTTCCTCATTATGGTATCCAACTTGAAATATTTCGATTCATCATAATAGTAATTTCCATTGGCATCCTTTGAGTAATACAGCTTTCCATCCACTGAATAGTCTTTTCTGTCGTTCATGTAATCGAGCATCAATCCATATTGCTCAGCATTCATCACCTTGATTGTTTTCCATGGGCTTGACACACCGACATAAGTGTCGAAAGTCACTTTTGTCTTCCCTTGTGTGCCGCTCTTTGTAGTGATTGAAACCACACCGTTGGCGGCACGTGCGCCGTAGATGGCACTCGAAGCCGCATCCTTGAACACTTCCACATTGGCAATATCATTTGAATTAAGATGCGTGATATCGTCAACGATAAATCCGTCAACCACATATAATGGGTCGGAATCATTGATGGTACCTGTTCCACGAATCTTTATCGTGGTGTTGCTTCCAGGAGCACCAGTGTTCTGAATGATATTCACACCTGCCGCACGTCCCTGCAAAGCCTGTAATGGTGATGCTACGGGCATACTGCTTATATCTTTACCAGATATCGACGATATTGACCCAGTGATATCGCTTTTCTTTTGCACACCATAACCGATGACCACCAGTTCATCAAGTGCCTGGCTCTTCTGGTCAAGAGTTATCGTTATATCTTTTCTACCTCCAATTTTCTCTTCTCTACCTTTGTAGCCCATGTAATTAAAGGTCAGGGTTCCTCCGGGAGCGGCCTTGATTATGAACTTTCCGTCCACATCTGTGCTTACTCCGTTACTCGTGCCCTTCTCCATAACTGTAACGCCTATCAGAGGGTCGCTGGTTTTACTGTCTTGCACAATGCCACTTATCTCGACCTTGTTCTGTCCATAGACTGTTCCTACACAAAATAGAGCTATGAGGAATAGCGCAATCTGTAAAAACTTGTTTCTTGTCATCTGCCAATTAGATTTAGTGATAGTATCTTCTATAAAAAAACGCAACTCCGTAGGTTCTTATTACCCCTACTTCTTTTCAAAAAAGCAAGGATGTTCCATAGAAAGCTAAAATCCTATGAAACACCCATTGCCTTAATCTATTATCTATTTAATTATCAAACTCGACACATATTTACCCGTGGTAGTCGTAACGACCACTTTATAGATGCCGGCTGCAATTGCCGATACATCAATGTTATCAGTCGGGCTAGCCACAACCTTTACAAGGCGTCCTGACAAATCATATATCTTCAAATCCTTTGCTGTTCCACTTACTGCGAAATTGAATGAATCAGTTGTTGGGTTAGGATATACGGTCAATTTAGCCATGTTAGGAAGAGTCTTGATTTCAGGAACTCCAGTGACAACTGCGTCATAAGATGGTGTCATGTCGGCAACGTCGTTAAGTGAGTCTGTTGCATTGTAACCAACTCTCTTAAAGTCAATCCAGAACAGGTTCTGGTGCTGATTCTGGTCAGGACTATTGCAGAACATAATCAGACCGTTGAAATTTCTCAATGTGTTAACGAATCCTACGAATGGATCAGCTGGAGCTGGCTTTGTCTTAGATGTCAATGTATCAACTCTCCAAATCACACCCACACCATTATCAAAGTTCTGGAAATAGAGGCTTCCGCGTGCTCTTACATATTCACGGGCAAGAACATTCTTTGAATCCACAGCTGTAAGCTTTACAGGAACGTTACTGGCATCATCAATATAATAGAGATAACCGATATTGTTCACATTCTGAGTGCCAAACACATATTTGTTCTCAAACGCTGCGCCTGCAAGTGGATAACCTTTAGTAACCGCAATCTTTTCTGTAGCACCTGTCTTGGTATTTGTTCTTATCAAACCTACATCCTTATATCCGCCAGTCACACCGGCTCTGTAATAGATGTAACCATTGCACGGACCACCTGCGTTGTTCCAGAATCCTGTTGTGTCAATCTGGCAAGTTCCGGCTTCTGTTCCGTCGCTCACCCATGCCTGACCTGCGCTCTTGAACACAAGCAGCTTGTTGTAATAGTTGTAGAGATAATCAACGCCTGAACCCTCAGTTACACCTTGTTCTGTTTCGCTTGCTGTTTTGTTGATATCCTTAACCATGTGTGTACCTTCGGCTGTACCGTCGGTTACCCAAAGTTCTTCACCGAACAATCCTGATGCGTTATCAGCCTTGAAGAATACCTTACGTCCAACGCGCATAAAAGGTGCAGTGTTGCCGTCTGTCTCATAATTTGTGCCCGGGAACATAACTTGGCAGTCCTTTATCATCTTGGTGCCTTCGGCTGTGCCGTCGCTGACCCATAATTGCTGATATGTGCCGCCTGCTGATGTTGCACAGAAAATGAATTGGTTCTCATTCACCTGGGTGAAACCAGTAGGATTAGAACTTTCACTGCCTGGATTAATATCTTTAATCATCTTCGTGCCGTCGGCTGTGCCGTCGGATATCCATAATTCAGCACCATTGGTTCCATCATTTGCGCTGAACACTACATAATCCTTGAAACGTGTAAGCCAACTTACATCGCTACCAGCCACACCTGGGTTGATATCCTTCACGATAGTAGTTCCGGCAATCAAGCCGTTGGTTGCCCATAATTCCTCACCGGTAACTGAGTCGTTGCATGCAAAGAATGCCATTGCTCCAAATTCTGATGCCTTCGATTTCACAACCACCAAATCTTTGGCAGTCTTTCTGCGTGCATTGTAATCAATGACTGGATAAGTTTTAGCGTTGGCATAAATCAAGCCAACCCTTAATCCATCGACGGCAGACGTTGATGCTGTCATCGATCCACTACCCAGCACTAACAATGCCAGAAGTGTCAATAAGTAAATTTTCTTGTTCATCTTTTATTAATTTTAAGTTTAGTAACCGCTCTTTCGGCTTATGTTAACTGCAAAAAAAGTTGGAGCTTTCACTCCTCCCATTTTCGATAACCAAAATTAGATGTTATAATAATCTTTTTATGTAAGTATATTCCCAAATTATGCCAAATTAGTCCCAAAATAAGGAAATTCGTCTTTTTGGAAATTTTGTTGCATTTTTTGCCGATTCGTGGATAAATCCCTTGCACTTAATGAAAATATTGATGACGGCAACGCCTGAACACTGTCAGATTTCCGTCACATTTGTCCACTCTCGGCTGCAATTTTGCTGCGGTTACTAATTCTACGCCGAAATTACTTAAATAATTCTTATATGAATAGCCATTTCCAAATAATTCGGTCCGCCGGCATCAAAAAAGGCAGCCTTTAACACAAAGACTGCCCTTTCCAAAATTATTGTTGAGCTGTTTATTTCACTATAAGACTTGAAACGTAAGTTCCGGTATTTGTAGTCACCATCACTTTATACATTCCTGCCGACAAATTGGAAACGCTTATACTGCCCATTGGATTTGCCACTATTTTCACCAGACGGCCTGTGAGGTCGAACACCTTCACATTATTAGCCTCTCCGTTTGCACTGAAGTTGAAATAGTCGCTGGTTGGGTTAGGATATATTTTCAGTTTGGCTGAATTGTCGGAATTAACCTTGTTCACTCCACCGTTACGCCAATTGATTGGAATCGGGTCGAAAACTGGGTCCATCACGTCGGAATCCCTCACTGCGTCATATCCTGCCTTGCGGTATTTGTAGGCATAAATTCTCTGGTTGCCTGTTTCAATCTGCTGGCAGATAAGTAATGTGCCGTTCAGATTTCTTGGTGTGTTGATTAAGTCAGCACCGCCAGGCACTAAATCAGTCACCTGAACCGGGTGAGCCAAATGGCCGTCAACTCTCCACAATTTGTTCTTATGTCCTGTAGGACCGTCGTCATTCCACCAGTACAGGCTGCCTGCGCACACTGTCAAATCTCTTGCCCAGTCGCTGTTGTTCTGTGTGAAAATAGTATCGGTAATTTCACCCCATGTATTGTTTGTGTCGTCGAAATAGTAAAGTTCACCACCATGGTTATCAGGAATTGTAGTGTCGAATCCTGTGTAAGCAGTGAAGCAATACGTGTCGTCAAACACTGTTCCGAAGTCAGGATAGCTGCTGCGGATATCCAAATCGGTGCTCTCGTTATGCTTGTTTATATCAAAAATCTCATGGTTTCCGGCTTCCAAGTCGGTACGTCCGAGTTCATAGCCCAAATCCACTGAATAAGCGCGGTAATAAACGTATCCGCGATACGGTCCACCCTCTGCGCCGCATGA
>JAKVKZ010000059.1 GCA_022484565.1 Muribaculaceae bacterium | reverse complement strand
TGTTTCAGGTCGTCTGAAAGTTGCGCCTGAACACACTTCTGATAACGTTCTGAAATGTATGCGCAAGCCTTCTTTCACTCTTTTCGGTGAATTTAAGCGGATTTTCGACAGTATCAATGCCGATTACGACTTGAAGCAGCAGCTTATCCCCTATTTCATCTCTTCGCACCCTGGTTGTAAGGAATCTGACATGGCTGAACTTGCTGCCGAAACTAAGGCATTGAATTTCCATCTTGAGCAGGTACAGGATTTCACACCAACGCCTATGACGGTCTCCACTGAAATGTACTATACAGGCTTGGACCCTTACACTCTTAAACCGGTATTCACGGCTCACACCTGCGATGAAAAATTGGCTCAGCGCAAATATTTCTTCTGGTATGAGGCCGATTATCGGAGCGACATCATTTCTTCTCTTCATCGGCTGGGACGTCAGGATTTGATTGCCCGTCTTTATCCCGGCAATGCCGATTATAGCAGGCACGGGACTCGCCCCGACTTCCATAAACGTCGCAATAGTAATTTCGGAAAGAAAAAGAAATATTAAATTAATAACAAATAAAATAATAACTCATTATCTTATGAATTTTTCTAAATCATTGATTATGGCATCAGCAATGGCCATTACCGGCACCGGCACTTGTCTTGCGGCAGCCGATTCCACTAAGGTGATTGAGCAGCCAAAAGTTACTGTTACTAATGGCCAGTTCACGCCTGAAATTCTTGAGTCACTTGGCAAGGTTTCTAACGTTGTCGTTTCTCCCGACAAAAAGAAAATCCTTTATTGTGTGGCTTTTGAAAGCATCGAGATGGACAAGGGCAATAATGAGATTTGGTGCATGAATGTTGACGGTTCAAATCCTGTCCAGCTCACCAAGTCGGCCAATTCCGAAAGTAATGCTGTCTGGTTCGACGGTGGCAAAAAAATTGCTTTTCTCTACAAGGAAGGCAAAGTAAACCAGATGTTCGTAATGAATGCCGATGGTTCCGACCGCAAATGCGTTTCTACTGTCGAAAAAGGCATTGATGCGTTCAAGATTTCTCCTGACGAAAAACATGTCGTTCTTGTTTCTTCTGTCAAATTCGGTGAGACCACCCAAGACGTTTATCCTGATTTGAAAAAGGCTTCCGGCAGAATTATCACTGACCTTATGTATAAGCATTGGGACGAATGGGTAACTGAAATTCCTCAGCCTTTTGTTGCCGATTTTGATGGTACAGTGGTTAGCAATCCTGTCAACATTCTTGGAAATGAGCCTTACGAATCTCCGTTGAAGCCTTTTGGTGGCATCGAGCAGATTACTTGGTCGCCTGATTCAAAGACCATCGTCTATACTTGCCGTAAAAAGACTGGTATGGCATATTCACTTTCCACAAATAGTGATTTATACCAATATGATATAGCCACTAAAACCACTAAGAACCTTACTGAAGGCATGATGGGCTACGACACGAATCCTGCTTTTTCTCCAAAAGGTGATTACATGGCTTGGCTTTCAATGGAGCATGATGGATACGAAAGTGACAAGAACAGGATTTTCTTGCTCGACACTAAGACGGGCGTCAAAACTGACTTGACTGCCAATTGGGATTATTCTGTCGATAACATCGCTTGGAATCCTGATGGTAAATCCATTTTCTTCAATGCCTACTATCAGGGCACTGAACCTCTGTTCAAGATTTCCATTGCGAATAAGAAAGTTGACATTCTTGCCAACGACATCTGCGATTACACTAATGCAGTTCCAATCGATTCCAAAACTGTCCTTTCGCTTCGTCATTCCATGCAGGTTCCTAATGAAATTTACGTTGTTTCCGGCAAAGATGTTAAGCAGCTCTCTCACGTCAACGATGCTTTGATTGCTGAATTGAAGCCTATAAAGGTTGAAAAGCGTATGGTTCCTACTACTGATGGCAAACAAATGACCACTTGGGTTATTCTTCCTCCTGATTTCGACCCGGCAAAGAAGTATCCTGCCATTCTTTATTGTCAGGGTGGCCCTCAACAGGCTGTTAGTCAATTCTGGTCATTCCGTTGGAATTTCCGTCTTATGGCATCTAATGGATATGTCATTATTGCACCTAACCGTCGTGGACTTCCGGGATTCGGAACTGAATGGAACGCTCAGATTTCTGGCGACTACGGTGGTCAGAACATGAAAGATTATCTTTCAGCCGTTGACTATATGAAGAAAGAGCCTTACATTGATGGTGAACATATTGGCGCTACCGGTGCAAGTTATGGCGGTTTCTCCGTTTACTGGCTTGCTGGTAATCACAATCACCGCTTTGCTGCCCTGTTCGCTCATGCCGGAATCTTCAACACCGAAGCTCAATATCTCGAAACTGAGGAAATGTGGTTTGCCAATTGGGATCTTGGTGGTCCGTTCTGGGATAAGAACAATGCTGTTGCTCAGCGTTCGTTCGAGAACTCTCCTCACAAATTCGTTCAAAACTGGGATGCACCTATCATGATTTCTGTCGGTGAAAAGGATTATCGCATTCTTGCTTCTCAAGGTATGATGGCCTTCAATGCTGCAAAACTTCGTGGCATTCCTACCAAATTGCTGGTCTATCCTAACGAGAACCATTGGATTCTTCGTCCACAAAATGCCATTATGTGGCAACGCGAATTCTATTCTTGGTTCGATAAATGGTTAAAACCGTCACAGGCAAAATAAGCTCATCACTTATTCCATAATAAAGCCGGCTCTCAATTTCAGAGGGCCGGCTATTTTTATGTTCTGACTTTTCCTTTTTTCTTGCATCTCTTCTTTTCGCGTTATGTAATTTCACTTCGAGTTCTTTGACGTATTGAGTGTAGGTCTAAATTGTTTTTAAGGTGCCCATCTTTATTCATGGTTCTACGCGTTAAAATAGATGAGGAAAAATTGGTGCACGTGTGCGAGGGTATTGTTGGTGAACACTCTTGAAACGTTCAATCAATTAGCGTTTTACAAGCGTTTTCACTGTTCAAACCCACTTCGGATTTATTCATTGTTTCATGTCGTGATGAAGCATGATTTTAATGAACTTTTCTGAAGCATAATTTATACCGGCAGTTCAAATGGAGAATAGTTCTAATGGTATCATTATATGGGTAAGAGCGGGCTGATAATTTTGAGTAAAACGGCTGCAATGGTGTGTGCACCATTGCAAAATGAACACGTTTGTAAAATGCCTTATTATAGGTCATTACACTGCGTTTTGGGTGTTCAAACCCACGCAGTTTTTTTGCCATTAAATTGCAAAAAAATCAGAGCCAATATTTGTTTTGAACATTGGCTCTGTATTGAAGTTTTAATGTTTTTGCTGATGATGGACTACATCACTTGATGTTGTTTTCCACAAGGAATTTTTCCACGTCAAGTGCTGCTTTGCATCCCATTCCTGCTGAAGTTATTGCTTGGCGGTAGCGTGGATCGGCCACATCACCGGCAGCAAACACTCCTGCAACATTTGTGGCAGTGGTTTGGCCTTCTGTCTTAATGTATCCTTGTTCATCAAGGTTTATCTGACCGTTAAACACATCCGTATTCGGTTTATGGCCAATAGCGAGGAAAAAGCCATCAATCGCAATATCGAATGGTTGTTCTTTATCGGTTCCCTTAAACTTCACCAAATGTGCACCCTGCACCTTATTTTCGCCGTATAAGCTCAAAGTATTTGTGTTGAACAGGATTTCAATGTTCTCTTTTTCGGCCACGCGTTGCTGCATGACTTTCGAGGCACGTAAATAGTCTTTACGGACTATCATATATACTTTGCTTGCAAGATTGCTCAAATAAACTGCTTCTTCACAAGCTGTGTCGCCACCGCCTACCACTGCGACTACTTTCTTTCTGTAGAAAAATCCGTCACACGTTGCACAGGCCGACACGCCGGCACCATTATATTTCTTTTCGTCTTCGATTCCAAGATATTTTGCTGATGCGCCGGTAGCTATGATTACGGTTTCTGCTTCAATCTCGTTGCCATCGTCAATGGTGACGATAAATGGACGTTTTGAGAAATCTGTTTTTGCCACAACTCCGTTACGGACGTCAGCTCCGAATCTCACGGCTTGTTTCCGCAAATCTTCCATCATGTCAAAACCTTGAACTCCTTCCGGATATCCGGGGAAATTCTCGATTTCTGTTGTAGTGATTAGCTGGCCACCAGGTTGGATTCCGGCATATAAAATAGGTGCTATATTTGCTCGTGAAGCGTATATCGCTGCCGTATATCCGGCAGGTCCTGACCCAATTATAAGGCATTTTGTACGTTCCATAAATTATTTAAGTTTAAGTTGCTTTATTTTTGAAAATCAATGTTTTATATCATCGTAAATCCACCACTTGTGTACCTCTTGGCACAAGTTTGGAATTATAGTTGAAAGTTCCGTCGGCATACTTTCCGCCAGCTCTATAGCTGCTAATCGTAGTGGTGTATTTGCTCTTGTCGCGCATTGTGAACACTGCCCGTTGGATTTGATATCCTTTTGTTATCGACACCAGAATGTTGCTAATGTTTGTCTTGCGTTTTGGCGTCAATTTCAGCAAATACATTGAGCCTGACGACACAAGTGTTGCGTTATAATTCGTTCTTAGGCTGTTTGCCACTGAATACGGATTCGACATTGCCAGTTCATCGGCTGTAGGTGTGCTTACGTTAACTTCGCCTGTTGCAGGTGAATAAGACCATTGCGTTTTTCCGTTATACCAGCATTTTAGTCCGTTGGAAATTATGCGGAACTTGTTGCCTTTCATTATTATCGAGCCGCTCGACCGGCCTTGCGATGAAAGTACTGAATAATTTGCCGAAGCTGAATTTGAACGTTGATAATTTGCGATTGTATTTGCCAGAATTGTCTGTGCATTCTGCGCCGTTGCCGTGCATAAAAGCATGGAAACTAAAAATAATGCAATCGTTGTTATCCCTTTTAATTTCATTTTTTATCTCCTTTATTTTGCTAATATTTGTGTCAATTGTGTTGAATCCACGAGCACTCTGCGTGGCTTACCGCCCTGAGCAGGTCCTACAATTCCAGCAGCTTCCATTTGGTCCATAAGCCTGCCTGCTCTGTTATAGCCAATTCCATAGCGACGTTGCAACGAGGATGTTGATGCGGTCTCGCTTGTAATTATCTGCAATGCCGCTTCCTCAAACAACGGGTCTCTATCATTGAGCGAACCGCTCGATGTCACTATCCCATTTCCCGGCTCAGCGTTTTCAGGAACATATTCAGGCAATTCGTATGCTTCGTCATACCCTACCTGTTCACCTATACAAGAGCATATCGCTTCCACCTCAGGCGTATCAACAAAAGCGCATTGAATTCGTTCAAGCAGACCGCCACTTGAAAACAGCATGTCGCCTTTACCCACAAGTTGTTGAGCACCTGAGCGGTCAAGAATTGTCCGGCTATCTACCATTTGTGAAACTCTGAATGCAATACGTCCAGGGAAATTGGCCTTTATGATACCAGTAATGACATTTGTTGAAGGCCGTTGCGTAGCGATGATCATGTGAATTCCCACGGCTCTCGCTTTTTGGGCAATTCTTACGATTGGCATCTCAACCTCTTTTCCTGCCACCATTATCAAATCGCTGAACTCGTCAATAATCACAACGATATAAGGCATATATCTGTGTCCCTTTTCTGGATTGAGAAGATGATTGACGAATTTCTTATTATAGTCCTTAATATTGCGCTCGTGTGAATCCTCAAGCAGTTTATAGCGGTCTTCCATCTCTTGGACAAGTGAATTTAGCGTACTCACCACTTCTGGAGGGTCAGTTACAATGCAATGGTCAATTCCTGGAATTTTAGCCAAATAGTGATGCTCAAGTTTTGAGTAAAGACTGAATTCCACGCGTTTCGGGTCAACCAGCACAAATTTCAGTTCAGCTGGATGTTTCTTATAAAGCAATGATGTGATTATTGCGTTTAATCCTACTGATTTACCTTGTCCGGTTGCACCTGCAACGAGTAAGTGAGGCATCTTTGCCAAATCGGCTATATAAACTTCATTCGAGATTGTGCATCCTATTGCCATCGGCAAATCAAACTTGCAATCTTGAAATTTCTTCGATTCTATCAGTGAGCGCATCGACACTGTCTGAGGGTCTTTGTTTGGCACCTCAATGCCAATCGTTCCTCTTCCTGGAATTGGTGCGATTATTCGTATCCCGAGAGCAGCCAAGCTCAGAGCTATATCATCTTCAAGATTTCTGATTTTTGATATTCTCACTCCGTCAGCGGGAATAATCTCAAATAAGGTGATTGTAGGCCCTACGCAGACTTCTATTTTCTTTATCTGAATTCCATAGTTGTTCAGCGTCTCTGTAATTCTCTTCTTATTATCCTCTTGTTCCTTTATATCCACGTTCTGCGACTTTGATTTACGTTCAATGAGCAAATCAGTGGTCGGAAATTTAAATCTCGATAATTCTTTGGTCGGGTCGTACGCTTGTGCACTGACTACTTTAGCCTTTTCAATATCTTTCGTTACAATTACCGTCGTGTTGTCATCAAGAGTAACAGGGGCCATAGCCGGTACAGGCGATACGCCAACACCTGCCAAAGCTGGAATTGGTTCAGAAATTGTCGGTTCTTCTTCCTCCTGATTTCCAACTTGATGTCCACCAAATGGCGACATTACATCTTCTTTTTCAGTTTCTTCCTCTTCCTCTCCATGATTCTTGCCATGCTTTGGAATAATACCGATTGCTTTCCGCAGCATTTTCTTTAATGTGTTGTAGCACAAAATTATCCATAAGATGGCAATGAGCAAATCAATGAATATTGTACCGTAAAGTCCTGTCAGTTCCATCATCCAATTGGTGGCTTCCTTTCCGAAGTTACCGCCTAAAGGGAAGAATGTCAAGTCCATGTTCATTGTGGCGCCACCGACAATTATAGAGCATGCGGCCAAACTTATCAATGAAATTAATGTATAAGAAAAGAAGTAAACCTTCTTACCCATTCTGAAAAGCCTTATGGATATAACAATAGCCCAAATTACCAACACGAAAGCGCCAACACCGAATCCGCGATAAATCAGTGATTCACCAATCGACGCACCAAATATGGCACCGGCATTGTTTATTTTAGCTCCCGATTTTGCCAATGCGACAGCACTCTCATTAAGCACTGAACTCTGGTCGGATGCTCCATTGCTTAAATACGAGATAAAACTGATAAGAAGATACACACCAAACAAACCAATCACTGATCCAATTGCAATTCTCGTTTTAGAGTTGCTGAAAAACATTCCAACATGTTTCCATATTCCTATATGCTCTTGGTTTGCTGTGTTTTCCTTCTTTTCCGGATTCTCAGCATAAATATTGTCCGGATTATAATTCTCTTGACTTCCACTCATGATTTCCTTTTTTAATTCTTACAAAATTACTAATTCTAACTGGTTACTCACTATGTTTTTTCCTTAAAAATTCAAAATGCCGTTATTGCACCCAGAAACGACGGGTAAACAATATAATCACCGTAAATATCTCAAGACGGCCAATCAGCATTCCGTATGATAATGCCCACTTGCAAATGCTTGGTAGTGTAATGTAAGACGAATATGTCACGCCAGAACCGAAACCGATGTTGCTCAAAGCCGACAGACTCGAGAACATTGCATCTATCACTGGAACGCCTGTAGCAGTCAGTATCATACCGATTATAATGACCGATGCAGTAAATATCGCTATAAACACCACTATCTTTGCTGAAATTTCTGATGTCAACACTCTTGAGTTGACAGTAACGGTGGTTATGGTGTTCGGATGAAGCAATCTATAAAATTCATTCTTGATATTGCGGAACAGAAATACCATCCTGTCCACTTTAAGGCCGCCGGCAGTTGACCCGCCACAAGCTCCAAAATACATCATTATGAACAGCATGCATATCCCCAATGGTCCCCATTTCTGGAAATCCACAAGTCCAAAGCCAGTTGATGTTATGCCTGACACACATATAAATGCTGGTTTTATTATTCTGTCGGCCCAATTATCGTAAAGTCCTGCAATTGAGACTATGGCAATGCATATAGCGCACATTGTAAGAGTAAATGCGGTATAATATCTGAAAGTATCGTTCTTTAATAGCGATTTTGGCTTACCAACCGACACACTAAACAGCAATGAGAAATTCACACCGCCAAGGAACATGAAAATAATAATAATTATATCAGTATAGTATGAATTCCAGTATGCAATTGAAGTGTTCTTCGTCGAGAATCCGCCAGTTGAGATTGCTGTCATCATCTGGCACAATGAATCGAAAAGGTTCATCGGACCAGCCCACAGCAATAATGTCATTGCCGCTGACAATACTATATACACAAGCCACAAACCCTTTGCAGTTTGGCTTATCCTTGGCAGTAATTTATCGTGGGTAATACCTGTTACTTCGGCGTTGAATATCTGCAAACCTCCACTTACATTCAGGGCTGGATGTATTGCAATCGTGAAGACCACTATTCCCATACCTCCGAACCATTGCGTTAATGCTCTCCAAAATAATATTCCTTTGGGAACCGATTCCACATTGGTCATTACTGTTGAGCCAGTAGTTGTGAATCCTGACATGGTTTCAAAAAATGCATCTGCCACTGTGTTTAAACTGCCGGAAAACAGATAAGGCAACATTCCGAACAAAGTGAAAACTATCCACACAAGTGCGGTAAGCAAATATCCTTCACGTCTATATATCTCTTGCTTTTTAGGCTTCACCAGTGAAAACAACACTCCAGTACCGGCAGTAGCCAATATTGAATAAAGCATGCTGCGCATTGCTGCTGGTTCATGATAAATCGCGCAAGGTATCAACGGGAATAGCATGAACACAGCTTCTATAAGTAGAAGCCATCCAAGCATCCTTATTACGAAAAGATAATTTATTTTAGCCCAACGTATCATTACTTCTTATTAAATAATCTTTCAGCTTTTCTTATTGAACCCGAAAGGCAGAATATAACCACATGGTCACCTGCTTGCAGGCGCGTATCACCATGGACAAGCATACCATGTCCGTCTCTCACCAAGCCTGCAATCGTGATTTCTCTCGGTAAGTCGAGGTCCTTCACGTCTTCACGCGTCACTTTTGAGCCTTCCTTCACAACCATTTCTGCCACTTCAGCATCCACGAGGGCCAAGCATTTGGCATTCGTTGAATCGTTATCAAGCAGTATCTGGAATATTCTGCTTGATGCCAATAGCTTTTTATTGAGTGCAGTTCCGATATTCAGGCTTTCTGCCTCAGTGATTAGCTGAATGTTTTCAACTTCAGCAATTGTTTTGCGTATTCCGTATTCCTTGGCAGTAAGGCATCCCAATATATTTGTCTCGGAGCTGTCTGTTAAGGTCACAAAAGCATCACAATCATCTATCCCTTCATTCTTCAATATATCTATGTCACGGCCATCAGCATTCACTATAGTGCATTCCGGCAAACTTACAGCAAGCTCTTGTGCCTTTACAAAATCGCTCTCAATGATTTTTATCTTGTATTTATCACTCGACATTTTGGCAAGTTGCACGGCTATTCTGCTTCCGCCCATCACCATTACCTTCTTCACATCGACTTTCTTTTTACCGCATAAGTCAATGATGTTGCCGACAAATTCTTGCGTTGATGCTATATATACAATATCGTTGGCTTCAACCTTATCTTCGCCGCGCGGTATGATTGTTTCATTCTTGCGCCTAATGGCGGAAATGTGCATATAGTTTGATAACGTGTACAATTCTTTCAGTGGCATACCCACTAATCGTGCATTTTCTCGAACCTTTACACCAACTACGATTAATTCTCCGTCAAAAAGTTCAAACCAGTTTCTCACCCATGAATGTTGCAGGGCTGTTATTATTTCTTTAGCGGCCAAATATTCAGGATAGACAAGATGATCCACTCCAATCTTAGCGAAATAATCCCTGTTGTTGGTATTTAGATATTCATAGTTGTCGATTCTTGCCACAGTACGTTTTGCTCCGAGATGTTTGGCCATTGAGCAGCTCACCACATTGCGGGTTTCTGATGGAGTCACGGCGATATATAAATCTGCACCGTCAACGCCAACTTTCTTCATTGTCTTGAACGATGATGGGTTCCCCAATTGCGGTAATAGATTGTAACTTTCAAGGCATTCAAGCTTTGATTGTTCCTCATCCATTATAATTATGTCTTGGCCTTCATTTGACAGTAGTTTGGCAAGATGCTTCCCCACTTCTCCAGCCCCTGAAATAACTATCTTCATAGCTTTTCTTCTTTAAGTTCCATTATTGCACGTTTTATACTTTCATTATCCATACCACATTGTTTGCGAAGTTCATCAATGCTACCTTGATGGATAAATTCATCAGGCACTCCTATGCGCTTTATCTTCACGGCATGGCAGTTATTGTTCATCCATGCCATAACAGCCGTTCCGAACCCGCCATGGATTGTACCGTCCTCAACGGTGACAACTTTCTTGAATTTCTTGCATACTTCATTAAGCAAATCATCATCAAGTGGTTTCATGAATATCATATCGTAATGGGCTATATTCACACCCTCACTTTTCAATTCATCTATAACTTTCGCGACATCATTTCCAATCGGACCAAGAGTCAAAACAGCCACATCTTCACCATCAGCCAATTTTCGGCCTTTTCCGACTGGCATTTCATGCATCTCATTTTTCCAATCGACCAATGTTCCTCTACCACGAGGGTATCTTATTGCGAATGGTCCGCAATCTTTCAACTGAACGGTGTACATCAAATTGCGCAGATAATGCTCATTCATCGGTGATGCGATTGTCATGTTTGGCACACAGTTGAGATAAGCCAAGTCGAACACTCCATGGTGTGTTACTCCGTCTTCTCCCACAAGACCAGCACGGTCAATGCAGAATGTTACGCGTAATCGCTGTATAGCCACATCGTGTATTATTTCATCGTAGGCTCTTTGCAGAAAAGTAGAATAAATTGCGCAATATGGCAGCAAGCCATCTTTTGCAAGTCCACCGGCAAATGTCACAGCGTGGCCCTCGGAAATGCCAACATCAAAGGTCCTTTCTGGAATCTTATCCTGCATAATGCAGAGTGATGTGCCACTTGGCATAGCAGCAGTTATTCCTACTATCTTCTCATTTTTCTCGGCTAATTCAGTAATTGTATTGCCAAATACTTCCTGATACTTAATAGGCTTTCCTTCAGTGTCCTGTTTCAATCTGATACCGGTATCTTTATCAAAGCATCCAGGTGCATGCCATGTGGTAGGGTCTTTCTCAGCAGGTGCATAGCCTTTGCCTTTCAGCGTGCGCAAGTGTATCAGTCGCGGCCCTTCCATATCCTTAATGTCATTGAGAACTCTGACTATCCTTACAACATCATGCCCGTCGAAAGGTCCAAAATACCGTATATTTAAACCTTCAAAAATATTCTGCTGATGGGTTATTAAAGCCTTTATGCTGTTATTGAACCTGAGGATTGTGCCTTTGTTCCTTTCATCTACTATATGGAATTTCTTAAGAAGAAGATATGTCTTATATCTGACGGTATTGTAGCTTTTCGAGGTGGTTATATGCGTCATATAATCGTTCAATCCGCCTACATTAGGGTCAATGGCCATATCATTGTCGTTCAAGATTATCAGCAGATTGTTCTTGTTCATCGAAGTGTTGTTCAAACCTTCAAATGCAAGCCCACCACTGATTGATGCATCGCCGATAACGGCCACGATATTCCTTCTTTTTGCCTCAGATTTGATTAGTGAAGCAATCGACATACCAAGTGCTGCGGAGATTGAATTGGAAGCATGACCTGCAATAAATGCATCATACCCGCTTTCTTCAGGATTCGGAAAGCCACTGATTCCACCAAATTTTCTGAGTGTATCAAAATTGTCCCTTCTTCCGGTTAGTATCTTATGGCTATATGCTTGATGACCTACATCCCAAACTATTCTGTCGTAAGGTGTGGCGAACACATAATGCAATGCCACTGTCAATTCCACAGTTCCCATACTTGAAGCGAAATGACCCGGATTCTTCGAGAGTGAATCAATCATAAACTCACGCAGTTCCCGGCACACGTCAGGCAATTGCTCCACAGGAAGTTTGCGGAGATCGCTTGGACTATCAATTAGGGCAAGTAAAGGAAAATTGTCTTTTATATATTGTTTATCAATCACTTTTATTTCTATTAGCCTATACTTTTGTTACTTTTTCTTCTCGCGGACATATCGTTTGTACAATGGAACGAACACAATAATACCCGATGCAACAACAGCAAATATAACATAAAAATCAATTTGCTTTGCACTGGAAATCACTATGTAACATAGGCCTATCCAAAGCAGGAATATACACGTCAACCTAAATATTTTGTATTTGTCCATCAGTCTTGTCCTATTCTAAAATAACTTGCAAATATAGCAATGTTTTCTCTGATTCTAAAAAAATTGTCCAGTTTGCCTTTAAATATTATTGACGATAATTTATTATTTCAATTAAAACCCTATAATTTTCTTTCATTTGTTTAGCCATTTCGCCAAATATATTCATTTTCAACACAAAATATATACACATTCCAACAATTTGCAAATTTAAACAGTATTACTGCTGCAATTCAAATTAATTTTCTTACTTTTGCGAGCGAAAATGCAGTTTTTCCGTTTTTATTGAGAAAACTGATTTGCTGTTATGTATTTTTGTTTTGTTGTCGTTACTTAATTATTATGTCAGAAATCACAAAGAAAATGGCTCTGGATTACCACAAACAGGGTAAACCGGGCAAAATTGAAGTTATTCCGACTAAGCCATATTCTTCACAGGAAGATTTATCGCTTGCTTATTCACCTGGTGTAGCTTATCCATGTCTTGAAATTCAAGATAATCCAAATTTAGCTGCGGAATACACCAACAAAGGCAACCTTGTTGCTGTTATTTCCAATGGCACTGCTGTGCTTGGTCTCGGCAACATTGGCGCTCTATCCGGAAAGCCAGTGATGGAAGGCAAGGCCCTTTTGTTTAAGATATTTGGCGGACTTGATTGCTTTGATATTGAAGTAAATGAGCATGACCCTGAAAAATTCATTCAAATCGTCAAAGCCATTTCTCCTACTTTCGGTGGAATAAATCTCGAAGATATAAAAGCTCCTGAATGTTTTGAAATTGAGCGTCGTCTGAAAGCTGAATGTGACATTCCAATTATGCATGACGACCAGCATGGAACGGCTATCATTTCTGCTGCAGGTCTGCTCAACGCTCTTGAAATTCAAGGAAAGAAAATTGAGGACATTAAACTCGTCGTCAATGGTGCCGGTGCAGCAGCCATTTCTTGTACAAAACTTTATATTTCATTAGGCGTTAAGAAGGAGAACGTCATAATGTGCGACAGTAAGGGCGTTATAACTACAAAACGGCAAAATCTGAACCCTCAAAAGCTTGAATTTGCCACGAATAAGGAAATAACTACTCTTGAAGAGGCTATGAAGGGAGCAGATGTATTTTTAGGCCTTTCTGTAAAGGATGTCGTTACGCCTGAAATGATAAAGTCAATGGCGCAAAAGCCTATAGTATTTGCTCTTGCAAACCCTGACCCTGAGATTGAATATCACAAGGCTATTGCAACACGTTCAGACTTAATTTTTGCCACTGGACGTTCTGACTATCCAAACCAAATAAACAACGTGCTTGGTTTCCCCTACATCTTCCGTGGCGCTCTCGATTGCGGTGCCACTGCCATAAACGAAGCAATGAAAATTGCAGCAGTGCATGCAATTGCCGACCTCGCCAAACTTTCTGTACCGTCAGTAGTTAATGCTGCTTATAATATGACCGACCTCAAATTTGGTCCGGAATACATCCTGCCAAAGGCTCTTGACCCGCGTTTAATAAGTATGGTTGCGCCAGCAGTAGCTAAGGGTGCAATGGAGTCAGGCGTTGCGACACGACCAATAAAAGATTGGGATGCCTATAAGATTAAATTGCGTAAACTTATGGGCTACGACAATAAACTTATGCGCCGCTTCACTGAAGAAGCTAAGAGGAATCCGCTTAAACGCGTCGTATTTGCTGAAGCCAACACAGATAATATGCTTCGTGCTGCTGTAATCGCACGTAATGAAGGAGTCTGCATTCCTATTCTGCTTGGAAATGAGGAAATGATTGAGAAACGCGCAAAGCGCATAGGACTTGATATAAAGGACATATCTATTGTCAACCTCCGCCATGACCGTGAAGCCGAGCGCAGATCACGTTATGCAGAGCATCTTGCTGAAAAGCACCAGAGAGACGGATTGATTTATCCTGAAGCACTCGACAAAATGTTCGACCGCAATTATTTTGGCATGATGATGGTGGAAATGGGCGATGCTGACGCATTCATTACAGGCACTTACTCTGGTGGACACCACACCACTGAAATTGCAAAAGAGGTGGTTGGAATCCGCTCAACCTTCAAGCATTTTGCCGCCATGCACATAATGAACACTAAACGTGGCACTTTCTTCTTGGCAGATACCACTATAAATAACAATAATGATACAGAAACGCTTGTTGATATCGCAAGACTGACTCGTGGTGCTGTTGAATACTTCGCTCACGACCCTGTTATTGCTATGGTATCTTATGGTAACTTTGGAACAAACAAAGAGCATGGACCAAGAGAGGTGCATGAAGCTGTTAATATTCTTCATGCACGTTATCCCGACTTGGTAATCGATGGCGAAATGCAGGTTAATTATGCACTGAACCGTGAACTGCGAGACAAGACTTATCCATTCAATCGTCTGCGCGGTAAAGACGTAAATGCCATAGTATTCCCAAGTTTAAGTGCAGCAAACACTGTTTATAAGATGATGCTTGAAATGGGAGTAGCTGAAATGATTGGCCCGATTCAAATGGGATTAAATAAGCCAATTCATTTCATTCCAATTGATTCAGGTGTGCGCGACATCGTAAATCTTACAACTATTGCAGTGCTTGATGCGGCAATTTGTGAGAAGTTCGGAAGTGGCGCTTATGATAAATAAAAAATTGCTTCTTGTTTTATAGCTGAAAGGCGACAACCGCAATTAAATCGGTCGTCGCCTTTTATTATAATTCAATAATTGTGTTATCTTATTTCAGATGGAAGCCACGTAAAAATTCTGATGCGGTCATGCGCTTTTTACCTGCCTGCTGCAATTCAAGTATTTCAAGAGTACCATCTGCACAACCAAGCCATAAATGCTTGCCATCCGATTTCACATCACCTGCATTAATTCTCGGCTCCTGTTGTGGCAACGAGGTGGAGAACACCTTCAATTGATGCAAATTATCATCAGAATCACATATCTCAGTCCAAGCTGCTGGATAAGGTGACAAGCCACGGATAAGATTATACACATTCTCTGCCGACCTTGCCCAATCAATATGGCATGTATCCTTAAAGATTTTTGGAGCAGGAGTTGGTTCAATGCCTCTATTCTGTAATTTTTCTTGAGGAATTGGGTGGACATCATCATGGATTATCGCGTCAACTGTCTCTATTACCATAGAAGCACCAAGCATCATTAGCCGGTCATGCACGACACCGACATTATCAGTCGGACCAATAGCAATTTTCTCTTGCTGAATTATGTCGCCAGTATCAATTTCATGCTTTAGAAAAAAGGTCGTGACACCCGTTTCCTTATCGCCATTGATTACTGCCCAATTTATAGGAGCGGCTCCGCGATATTTTGGGAGAAGGGATGCATGCAGATTGAAAGTTCCGAATTTAGGCATCGACCAAACCACTTCTGGCAACATTCTAAAAGCAATGACAATCTGCAAATCAGCCCTAAGGCTTTGCAATTCTTCAACAAATGTTTCCGATTTGAGCTTGTCAGGCTGCATAAGGTGCAAATCATGCTCTACAGAGAACTGTTTCACAGCCGATTGCAATAGCTTATGGCCACGTCCAGCCGGTTTATCAGGCATAGTTACCACACCAACAATATTATAACCACCATCGACCAAACGCCGAAGGCTCTCGACTGCAAAATCAGGAGTACCAAAAAACACTATTCTTAATGAATTCTTATCCATCATAATAATTAATTAATCGTCGGTATAGTGCTTGAGCACTTGCCGATACGAATTGAAAATCTTTGACTTGGAGACAAAGCCCACATATTTCCCCTTTTCAACAACAGGCAGGTTCCAAGCATTAGTATCATCGAACATCTTCATTACCTGGTCCATAGTCTGCCCTAATTCAATCCGTGCAGGCGCTGCTGCCATGAACTTACTGACATACATCTTACGATAAAGGTCGGGACGGAACATTATATTACGGATGTCATCAAGTAGGACTACACCAATTAGAATTCCCTCATTATCAGTAACTGGGAACAAATTACGCTTTGACTTAGAAATCACATCGACCATCTCTTTCAGGTTCATATCAGGATGAACTTCAAGGAAATCCTTCTCAATCACACTATCCATCTTCAAAAGCGTTAGGACGGTCTTATCCTTGCCATGAGTGAGCAATTCTCCACGCTGTGCCAGACGCATAGTGTAAATACTATAAGGAAGGAACAATTTGATTGTTCCATAAGATATCATTGAGACAATCAACAATGGTAGGAAAAGCTGATAACCACCAGTCATTTCGGCGGTTAAGAAGATTGCCATTAATGGAGCATGCATTACTCCGGCCATAACTCCGGCCATTCCCATAAGAGCAAAATTCTTTGTGGATAAAGGCCCATCAGATAGGCCCATTGTGTTGATTAACAATGCAAAGAGGAAACCCGTTAGACAGCCGACATAAAGAGATGGGGCAAATGTTCCACCGACACCGCCTCCTCCATTGGTGGCACTGGTGGCAAGAGCCTTAGTGCCTATTATCATTGCCAAGAAGAAGCAGATGAACCACACATTAGAATGGTAGCTATAGAAAATAGAGCCATTCAAAATGGCAGCGAAATTGCCGTCGAGGAGTTTATTGATGGAATCGTAACCTTCACCATAAAGAGGTGGGAAAAGGAAGATAAGAGAGCTTAGGATGATTGAGCCGAAAGCAAATTTCACCCACGGATTACGCAAGGCCCTGAAGAAATTCTCCATTGAGTTCATGACTTTGGTGAAATAGAGGGAGACAAAGCCACAGACCGCTCCAAGAATTATGACATAAGGGATTCGGGAAGTGAAGAAAGGCTCACTCTGGGAGAAGAAGAACTCGACATTATAGCCTGTACAAACATAGGCAACAGTGGCTCCTGTGATGGAGGCTATCATAAGAGGCATTACAGAAACTGAGGTTAAATCGAGCATCAGCACCTCGATTGTGAAAAGCATGCCGGCTATTGGCGCTTTGAAGATGCCGGCTATACCGGCGGAAGCACCGCAACCGACAAGGAGCATCAGCACTCGGGGTGACATGCGGAAAACACTGCCGAGATTTGAACCTATGGCACCTCCTGTGAAGACGATTGGACCCTCGGCTCCTACTGACCCGCCAAAGCCGATGGTGACGGAACTGGCAAGAAGGGAGGTGTACATGTTATGCACCTTCAACCGGCTCTTCTTCTGGGATATGGCATAAAGGACACGGGTAACACCATGGGAGATGTTGTCGCGGACTATGTACCTGACATAAAGGCTTGATATAAGAATACCGGCTATTGGATAGACAATATAAACAAGGTTACCTGTGTCGGTGGTGATGTTCGACTTCAGGAAAGTGGCAATGACGGAAATGAGGAATTTCAGTAGCAAAGCGGCAAAACCTGAGGAAATGCCGACTATAAGGGCAAGAATGAGCACAAAGGACTTTTCCTTGATGTGCTTTTCACGCCAAAGGAGAAGCTGCATCCACCAGCCACTATCCACACCCCTTATTTCATTGCCTTTTGCCATACTTACAGACCCTGACCAGTGATTACCGTCTTTACCGTGTAGATTACTATCTTCATGTCGTTCAAAATGGACATGTTCTCCATATACATGAGGTCGTACTTCAGACGACCTACCATTTCTTCAACATTGCGGGCATAACCGTACTTGACCATGCCAAGTGAGGTGATGCCTGGGCGGACCTGATGGAGAAGAGTGTAGTCGGGAGCCACATTTACAATCTGGTCGATATAGAACTGACGCTCGGGGCGAGGTCCTACTATTGACATTGTGCCATTTATCACGTTCCAAAACTGCGGAAGCTCGTCGATACGATACTTGCGCATGAAACGGCCCAACTTGGTGACGCGCTCATCGCCATCCTTTGAGAGCTGCGGTGTGCCATCGGATTCGGCTCCCTCGCACATGGTGCGGAACTTATAAATCATGAACGGCTTGTTGTGATAGCCGATGCGCTCCTGACGGAATATGACTTTGCCTTTCGATCCCCGCTTGATGGCGATGGCGATGACGGCAAAGACTGGCGACAGGATGATGAGCGTCACGATTGAGATGGCCACATCGAGTACGCGCTTGATGCATAGCGAGCTGGCACTCATGTTACTTACCGAGATGTCGATTAGCGGCTCGCCATATATGTTGTTCATTCTGACCTTCGACATCAGGATGCCGTAGAGGTCGGGAGAAACCTTGATGGGACGGTTAAGGGAAAGAAGCTGATTGACGGTGGTCATTACCACTGTGGGATCAATCCGGGTGGGCAACATAATGATTTCCTTAACGTCGCGGTCGGCACAGACTTGACGGATTGCGCCAAGGGAATATGTTGGGAGGTCGGCTGGGTGGCTATCATCATCGCCCGGGATGGTGACGTAACCTATTACATCGTAGCCCAATGAACGCTTCAAGGACTGGAGGCGAGTGACGAAGTCAACGGCATTTTTGCCTGCTCCAATTATCAGGGTCGGGAACTTCCATCGGCGATTGTGGATGCGGCGAAGGGCCAGACCTGTGATGATGCAACGTCCTAAATAGACGAAGGCAAATGTGACTCCCCATAGCATCAATATCAGCTCATAATTGTAGCTTCGGACGGAAATGACGTCGTTGATTAGGACTACAAAGAAGATTATGAGCGTGTTGACAAGTGTGGAGGCGAATGTGGTGACGAATTCCTGAAGGCGCGACTTGCGGAAGACTTCGGAATAGTAGCCGGAGAGGTAATAGATTCCGAGCATCAGGAGCGGGAAAATTACCTGCCCGGTGAGGACATTCGCGGAGAGGAGGAAACTGGAGGCTGACGTGAAGCCCTGCCCCTCGATGAGGATTCCACCAAAATTGTAGCGGGCTATATTATATAAGAACCACGCTACGCTCGATGTGATGAAATCGACCGCTACATATTTGGCCCGTTGT
>JAKVKZ010000058.1 GCA_022484565.1 Muribaculaceae bacterium | reverse complement strand
GAGGTCAATTTTGCCGATGTTGGCCACATTGTAGGAATGAATTGTCACATTGCTGTTGTCTTCCATCTTGAAATCTATGATTTTTGGAAGTGCCACACTTGCTACTGCTGTTGCAGCGAATAAAATCGCTGCTATTGTCATTATCTTTTTCATTATTTAGCGATTTTATATGTTGCGTTATTAACTTTTACTGCGTAGATGCCGGTTGGAAGTGAGCTGATATTGACTGATTCGCCCGATGCCACGCTCATGCTGGTCGCCAAGCGCCCGTCCATTCCGAATATTGCCACTTTTGCGGCCATGTTGAATTGAAGTTCTGAGCCGGTTTGTTTGAATGGCTTCACTGCATTGGCTGAAACTTTGCCTATGCCGGTTATTGAGGTGGAATATTCCACTGATGCCACTGTTCCCCAGCCGTAGCTGATGCTGCTGCACACTTTGCCGGTGTTTTCGCCGACTTTGCCGTCGCCCACAAAGGTAATCTCGCCTGTGGTCGCGTCGAATGTGATAGATGAATAGTGATTGAACCATAGCTCTTGGAGCTTTTCTCCACTCACACTGTAAACATCCATGCCTGTGTAGTCAACGGCGTAGGCCGATGCGCAGAAGGCAAGTAATGCTAAAAGGACATAAAGTTTTTTTCTCATGTCAGGTTTTGTTTTTAATTGGTTATTAAAATTGTTATGCATATTTGCTTGTTATCTGGCTTAGCCCTCTCAATCATTGTTATGTTGTGCTGACTATGCCGCGGAATTTGAATTTATCATTTCAATTTTGATTTCAAGATGATATTTAAATTCCACGTTGCAAAAATAGGGTACATTTCTGAAGTATTATGATACTATTTTATCCGATATTTGACTTTTTTTGCACTTCCTTAAATTTTTGTGATTTTTCTATGTATGGCACTACCTATCTGTGGGTGGCTGTGATTTTTGTGAATTCACTTTACAAAATCACACTTCCTCCCACAAACACTCCGAGAACGCAGTCGTGCTGACGATTGCAATTCGGCTTTCACTTTATTCTATTATTTCATCAATGTTATCCCCATAAGGCCCACAACGACTTCTTGCGATAATGTCTTTAATACCACATGGTCAACTTTCTTTTGTGGGTCAAGTCTTAAATTCAGCACCATTGCAGTGCAGTTTTTTCCAAGTTCTACAGTTTTTGGAAGAGTTTTTGGCATACAGAACTTGTCAATTTCCGCTGTGTAGTATGTGCGGCTTCTCTGGTCGGCTAAAGGCGTTTGAGGGTCAATCGGCGACAGATTCCAGTAATTTACTGGAGGGGTAAGGTTCAGCGTGGTTACACTTCCGTCGCTATAATGCACTTCCAAAGCACCGTTTGCGATACTGCACTGCATCACATTCGTTGATCCGCACACCAAAAAGCATATTGCTTTTCCGCTGTCGTTGATTGGAATTGTAGATTCATCTGGATAGTTATCCCATAAGGAAGTGAACAGAATGTTGTTTTTGCTTTTTGCCGACCATTGAAATGGCACATTGCTGGTAACTCGGATCTGATTTTCACCGTCTTGCAGTTTGCTGATGTTTTCCAGCCCGATTTCAGGAGCGCCGGTGTTCCAATGATGGAAAGTCCATGACGAATACCCGTCATCACCTAAGCAGGCCGACACAGTATTTGGCCTTGGCGACAGATATTTCTGTTTATAAATAGTTCTTACGTCAGCATTTTTCAGCGATTCCATGTCAATCGTTTTCCATTTGGTATTGATTGGAAAATCTGTGTAGTAGCGTGCCTGTTCATTCTTTTCTCTTATCGGGTCTTTTATGCTGAGCCGACCGACTATCCACAATGGCACTGCGCCTCTTTTGGCGTGTAGGAATATTGAATGTGAGCCTGAATTATTGCCGATGATGATTTTGGCGCATCCGTTTTTGATTTCTGCTGCTGAAGCAGCCTTTTGCGGGTCGAGCACTGAATCAATATTTACTCCATTGTAGCTGAAATCAACTGTTTCGCCGGTGACACATTCTTTTTTCACAATTGGCAATGGCTTTAGGGCATCATGCAGCCGAATTTTCACGTCAGCCTTATTCTCTGCTGGCACCGTCAGGCACAGCATTCCATATCCTGCATTCGGCTCTATGGTCCATGTCGTGGATTTGCCGTTCACCTGCACTTCGTCGATATTGGAGCATGACACTGGGATTCTGATTTTCATCTTTGCGACTTTCGTTATGGCAAAGTTGTAGTCCAATTTATTGGAACTTCGCCTATACGATAAGGAAAAGTCGGGAAGTTTTATCGATGCGTGATTCCAATCAGTAGGGAATTGCGGGGCGAATGTCACTTCTCCGTTGGGATAATCAGGATTGAACCCGAACATGCCGCTGACGAGCGCGCGGGAAAATGGATGTACGCAGTCACCAAAATCCACGCCTCCCTGATAAGAGCCTAAATCGCCCGGGACGGAGTTGTCGAATGCCGTATTCATGAAGTTGCCGCGCATCACGTCCCAGCCGTCATCAGCCATACCGGATTTGAAATAAGCCAATGCAAGATGGTAGTTGTCGCCTGGCCATAATTCTCTTACCGACCAAATTCCGGGGACCCAGTTGGATGCCCAAACGCGTCGCCCTCCTGCGGGGTTGTTGTCGTTTTGCAGTTCTGATTCCGAATAGTAAAGTGATTCAAAATTTTGGGTAGCGTTTGTCAGGTTGGCATCAATTGGAAGGAAAATGCTGTAAATCCACGGGTTTTCATGCAGCCTTTTATATCCTCCTGATTCCAGATATGCGCCTGAGTGGCCTTTTGAACTTATCCACAATTTTTTGAAAAAGCCGTCATGTATTCTGCTTAGTATGGAATCGTGATATGCCACTGCTTTCCAGTCGTTTGCTGCCCGTGCCATGTCCCTTGCGGCCAGATGTCCGCGGTAAGCGTAACTTGTCTCTTCGGCTGTGCCGCCGCCATTGTACCATTGCGAGTCGGTCGGCCAGGAATTCAGATAGCTTTCATATATTCCATCCTCGTCAGGGTCGAAGCATTCCTGCTGCCATTTAAGATGCCGTTCAAGTGCAGGGAGCAGGATTCTCGCAAATTCATGATTGCCGGTCCATCGGTATTCCTCAATCATCTGGTCGAAAAATTGCGATTGCATATTATAGAACGACTGATCCTTCTGAATGTGTCCTACACCGTAGAAACGTGAATCTGAACTTTGTTCGGTGTATTGTGTGTTCGGGTCAAGTTTGGCGCTTACATTGTCGGATTCTGTCACTTGCGACCCTATGTAATACTGGCCTTCTTTTTCCACTCTGTCGTGCCATCCGTACATTGTGCCTCCGAATATGGTACGCCATCCTGGCAAAGCAACATTCCATTGCATACAGCCATGCACAAACACTGGGTCATGCCAAGTTCCGTCAACTGCATTCAATGAAGCGTCAGCCACCGAATTTAGATATGGGTCGGGAGTGTCAATCACCATGCGCGATTGTTTATTGTCGAGTTGTTCCCTTGACTGCTTGAACGATGCCATGGCTTGACCGTCTTCCTCTATTTTCACTTTCTCTCCGTCAATTGCTATATGCCAGTATTTCACGCCATTTCCTTGAATTGCGATTTGCTTTTCATCAGCAATGGGTGCATTCTCGGCTCCCCATTTAAACATTTCTGGATGTCCTACGGCATCAAAGTCCCAAGATAGGTGTACGTCTTTTCCATATATTTTTGCGCCCGAGAACGACCATGTAAATTTCAGATTTTTTGCTATCCTTTTCGTTTCCATCGTCAGAATCATTCCGAGGTCGTTGGCCGACGGAAAAGTGTGCAGTATGATTGCTCCACCCTTCAATATTGGGTCGTGAATTTCCCATTTCATTTCTCCGGCATGGTAACTGGCTTTTATGTTGTGGAGGGAATCCACGCGGATTTTCTTATTGCCGTCATTTATTGTCAACTGGAACACGCCGAACATTTCATTGCCTTTCGCGAGCCTGATTAATGGCTTCTCGCCGGCGAGAATAAATGCGTCAGTATTGTTGATGTAAATTGGCCTATTGTTGTAGCGTGACGCGCTGTCGGTGTTGATCCAGTGATTACTGTCAGGATAGTAGCGGGTGCTATAGGTGGATAATGCATTTGATGATAAAGGAATAAGGCAACCGATTAACAATAATGGTAGCGCTTTCTTAGTGAATTTCCCAATTTTTAAGTTCATTTCTGTCTGTCAGTATTAATTTTAAAGTGAGAGAAGTCATGAAAGATTATGCTTCAATCACCCTGATTTTAAATTCCCCTTTTTTATGAAGTCTCGGTCGGTTTAGTCGTGTCCGACTTTTCTGCAAAGGTAAACAATATGATGTGATAATGCAAACGTCATTTATTCATTTGCCTGCTGTTTGTGAAATTGTCTGTGCTATCTTGATGTGTTCAGATTGTCGGGCTTTCGGCTGGTTTTTCATGCTTTCCGTTTTCATCTGCAATAATTTTATAACTCCGTTTTCTTTCGTTTCTCCCCCGATTGCATTATCTTTGCACATCTGTTTCTAAGGATATTCAATGAATGAGTGTGCGTTATATTTGATTCCTGTGCCGTTGAGCGACGTTGATGTGTGCAGTGTTCTGCCGGCCGCTAACATAGCGCTGGTGGCGAAAATCAAATATTTCATTGTCGAGAATGTCCGTTCGGCCCGCCGCTTCCTCAAGAAGTGCGACCGAAGCATTGATATCGACTCGCTCACTTTTTTCACTTTGAACCAGCACACCAAGCCTGAGGAAATCGGTGCGTTTCTTAAGCCTCTTGCCGATGGCAACGACATGGGCGTGATTTCCGAGGCAGGCTGTCCGGCAGTGGCCGACCCGGGTGCGGCTGTGGTGGAAATTGCGCAGCGCAAGCACTTTAGGGTAGTGCCGCTTGTAGGCCCTTCGAGCATCATCATGAGCTTGATGGGGTCGGGGTTCAACGGGCAGAGCTTCACTTTCCATGGCTATTTGCCGATTGATGCTGGCGAGCGTGCCCGTAAATTCAAGGAAATGGAGCAGGACATACGTTGTGGCGACCGCACGCAGATTTTTATCGAGACTCCTTACCGCAACAATCGTCTGATTGCTGAAATGTCGCAGCACCTGCCCAGGCAGATGCGATTGTGCGTTGCCAGCGACATCACAGGCGCAGGCGAGAAGATACTTACGAAAACCATAGAAGAATGGTGCAAAATGAAGTATGATTACGACAAATTGCCCACCATTTTCCTATTATATAAATAGACTAATGCCTAATAGTAACAGGAATAAAGATTTTAGCAAACAAAAGAGCATTTTTTTTGACACACAGGAGGATTTGGAGAAGGAAAGCGACGATTCGTACACTTTCCTCGAAAAGCCTACTCCTGTGCAAGTTAAGCATCAGGCATCAACTTCTTCCAATCCTTTCAGCAAAGTGGAGGTAGATGAGCCTCAGCCACCGCTTTGCTTCATCAGCTTCGGCAGCGGAAGCAGCGGCAACTGTTCTTATGTGGGCACCACCGAGCAAGGGGTGCTTATCGATGCCGGCATTGATGTTGACAATGTTTTCGACACTCTTGCCGCCAACGGCATCAAGCCTGAAATGGTGAAGGGAATTTGCCTTACCCATGACCATGCCGACCACATCCGCTTTGCCTATAAGATAGCCCGCAAATATAAGCATCTGCGGCTTTACTGTACCCGCCGTGTGCTCGACGGAATTCTCCGCCGCCACAATGTGTCAAGGCGTATTAAAGATATTCACGAAGCCATTTTCAAGGAGATTCCTTTCAAACTTGCAGGCCTTGAAATCACTGCCTTTGAAGTGCCTCACGACGGCACCGACAACGCCGGTTTCTCAATTGAATATGGCGACAAGCATTTTGTGATTGCCACCGACATCGGTCATGTGTCGGAACGTGCCTATCATTACATGACGCGTGCCAATTATCTCGTCATCGAGAGCAACTACGATGCCCACATGCTCGATGTTGGCAAGTATCCTGAATATCTCAAAAACCGCATCCGCTCGGCCAACGGCCATCTCAATAATGCCGACACGGCCCGCTTCCTCGCTGATAATTTCACTGAGAATCTCAAATATATTTTTCTCTGCCATCTGAGTGCCGACAATAATAAGCCCGATATTGCCTGCCAATGCGTGCAGGATGCCCTTGCTGAGAAAAACATCACGGTAGGGAAGGGCGAAGGCTCGTTCGACGACAAGACCAAGCAGGTGCAGCTCGTTGCGCTCCCTCGCTATGTTTGCTCCCGATGGTTCGTTTTTCGTGAATGAATAGGCTCTTAGCAGTCGAACAAAAATATTTTCAGGCGTTTTGTTGATTTTTTTCAATGAAGCGCTTGTTTTTTATTGCCATCTTTCCGATTCATTTAAGCCTTTGAAAGTCTTGAATCTGGTGTGTTTAGGCAGTATTTTGAATAAAAATTAGCTTTTTGCACGCATAAATCGTTAAATCATCTTAATTTTATGGATTTTCTTGGCGAATATGTTGCACAGCATAATTTTTCAGCATACTTTTGCATCGAGTTTTTCATGGTATTAGATTTTAAGTTGAAGATTAATTGTCGTGATGACAATTAATTTTTTTTTGTGCATACTTGAAAATTGGAAAATAATAGTTATCTTGCACGATATTTATTTCAGAAGATTTTTTCATGAAGAAAGGTATCATATTATCAGCTATTTTTGCTATTTTCAGCATAACACACATTTTCGCAGTTCCGGCACTTCCGATTTCGGCTCAATTTGTTCAGCCTGATGGTTCTGCCATTACTTTGCGGCTAATGGGCGATGAGTTTCAGAGTTTCCTCGTCACTTCCGATGGTTACACTGTGCTGAAGCGTGCTGATGGCGCTTATGTGTATGCTGAACTTGCCGATTCTTCGCTTGTCGCTACAGGCGTGCTTGCTTCTGATGCACCTTATCGTTCTGCGGCTGTCGAGGCCTATCTTCAGTCTGTTCCCAAATATCTCCATCCTGCGCTGGTCAAGCCTTTGCGCTTTCCTGTCCGTGTGAAAAATGTTCCGGGCGCTGCCGTTCCAAAAGCCATTAATTATTCCAAGTTCCGTGGACTTGTAATTTTGGCTGCTTACAATGATTGCAGTTTCAGCCGTGCGGATGCCAATGCCTTGTTCGACAGCATTGTGAATTGCCACAATTTCAAGGGCTTTAAGGATGCTGTTTCGGATACTTTGATTCCTTACACCGGCAGTGTGCGCGATTACTTTTTCGATAACAGTTGCGGCGTTTTCGACCCTCATTTCGATGTGGTCGGACCCGTTAAAATCGGCTATAGCCAGCTCTATCCGCAGGGCACTTCCTATGGGCGCACAGTCGTTGAGGCTGCCGTCGATGCCGCCGACGCTCTCGTAAATTATGCTGATTACGACACTAATGGCGACGGTTATGCCGATATGGTCTATGTGATTTTTGCTGGTCCCGGCTCTAATGTCGTCGGCAACAACAGCAACTACATTTGGCCTCATGCTTCCTCGCTCGCCGGCACTAAGCATGATGGCGTCTATATTGGTCGCTATGCCTGTTCCACTGAATATTTTGGTAAGCAGGCTTGGAAAATGATTGATGGTGTAGGCACTATTTGCCATGAGTTCAGCCATGTGCTCGGGCTTCCCGACCTTTACGACACCGATTATAGCGGTTCGGGCGGGCAGAGTGTGCATCCGGGCAAATGGACGTTGATGGCATCTGGCTGCTACCTGAATAATTGCCGCACTCCGGCTGGTTATGGCCTTTATGAGCGTTATGCGCTCGGCTTTACTGCCCCTCAGCTTATCACTGGCAATAGCGGCTCTTATTCCTTGAGCGCTATCAACAGGTCGAATTCTGGTTTGCGCCTCAACACTTTGAACGATGGCGAATTTTTCCTACTTGAAAATCGCCAGAAGACTGGTTGGGATGCCTATCTTCCGGGTGAGGGTATGTTGATTTTCCGTGTCGATTCCACTGCCGTCGATTCTTGGCGGTCAAACTCTATAAATGCCAATCCAGCCCACAATTATTACGAGTTGGTCCGTGCCGACCGTCAATATAATTCCAGCGGTGCTGTTATCGAAAGTGCTGGCGACCCGTTCCCGGGTAGCGGCAATGTTGAGTCGGTAGGCAATTCCGGCACGCCTTCACTTCTCACTGGCGGCGGTCAGAAAAGCCCTGTCGGACTTTCCGGCATCACTTTGACCGACAGCGTTGTCACTTTCAATATCGTTGACATTTCTGATAAGTCGCGGATTGAGGATTTCGAGTCAATGCCAGTCACTACATCATTTACCGATGTATCGGGTGTAGAGGGTGTGTTCTCCAATTGGGATTTTCTCGACAGTGCCCACGTTGCGGCTGTTTCTGACGGCATTGGACATGGCCGCCACGTTCTTGCGCTCTTTGGCAATTCCGTTGCCGTCACCACCACTCCCATAAAGGAAAACGTGGATGATGTTTCCTTTATGATGTGGAATCCCACAAATCAGACGGTGATGGTTCGACTGCTCTATTCCGTTGACAGTTGTGCCACTTGGAACATCGCCAATAATTTCAATTCATCAAATTATTATGAATTGGGTGAGGGCGATTCCATCACTGCAAAGTTCAAAATCTCTACCGTGAAGCCGGTCAATTTCAAATTCTGGCTTTCCACCGGCAGTTCCGTCACTGAATGTGTTATCGATGATTTCACTGTCCATTATGTGCCCGACAGCACTTCTTCCGCTGTTCAGCCTGTTCGCCTGCCGCAGTCCGATTTCTCTGCATTCCGCGTTGGCAACGTCCTGTCAGTATCCACCTCCGTCAATGTTTTGCCTGTAAGCCTTTATTCTGTTGATGGCACTTTGGTGGCCCGTGCTGCTCCAGTTGATGGCGAATTGCAGTTCATGCTTCATTCCCGTGGCATCTACATCGTTTGTCAAGGTGGAATATCACGTAAAATCATATTTTAAACCTGAATATAATTTACTCAATTAATATCATAATAGAATCATGAAAAAATTATTTGTACTTACTCTCGTTTTAACCCTTTTGGGCATTTTCAACGCTGTAGCTGACCCTGCTGTTTCCGACCCTTATAAGGTGGTTCAGCCCGATGGCTCGTATGTCACTATTTGTCTTCACGGAGATGAATTCCTTAACTTTACCACCACTTCCGATGGCTACACTGTGGTAAAGCGTCCCGATGGCTTCTATGCCTATGCCGAACTTGTCGGTGGAAATCTTGTCCCTACCAAGTTCGTTGCCCATGATGCGGTTGCCCGCACTGCGGCTGAAAAGAGCTTTCTTTATGGCGTCACCAAGTTTGTCCATCCTTCAGTCATCAACTCTGAAAAAGTCCGCCGAATGAAGTCATTTAATGTCAAACCCACTTCTGCCAAACCTAAGAAAATAGACTACAGCAAGTTCCGTGGCCTGATTATTTTGGCGAATTTTAATGACCAGCAATTCGCACCTGCTGATACCCATGAGTTTTTCGATAGTATGGCTAATTATTCCGGTTTCAGAGGCACGAGGCACCTCGTTGACACTGTCTATAACCACTACACTGGTGACTATTCTTTTTCCGGAAGCATCAAGGATTATTATTCCGATAACAGTTTAGGTGTGTTTAAGCCTAATTTCGACGTTGTCGGTCCTGTCAATATCAATTATAGCTGTCATTATGCTAATGGGGCTGCTAATGGTCGTGAACTTGTCAAGGCTGCTTGCGAGGCCGCTGACCCGTTGGTCAATTTCGCTGATTACGACCTCAATAATGATAGCACGGTTGACATGGTTTACGTAATCTTTGCTGGACTCACATCTAATTTCCCAGGAAATGATTCCACTCTTCTTTGGGCACATTCATGGAATTTTAATGGTTTGAAAGTTGTTCTCGACAATACTAAACTTGGTCGTTATGCTTGTTCATGTGAGATTGTTGGTAGCCCTCAGTTTAATTTAGTTGACGGCATTGGCGTTATCTGTCATGAATTTGGCCATGTTCTCGGACTTCCTGACCTTTACGACACTGACTACAGCGGTTCCGGCGGACAGAGTGACGATCCGGATAACTGGCTGCTCATGTCAGGCGGCGACCACCAGCACTTCGACCGTGTTCCTGTTGCTCTTGGCAGTTATGAGCGTTATACCCTCGGCTTTACCCCTCCTAAGTTGATTTCTTCCAAGGGTGCCTGCACATTGAATCCTATCAGTACTTCCAATGAATGTTATCGTATTAATTCTCCGCAGGACAGCGTGTACTTCCTGCTCGAGAACAGGCAGCTGACTGGTTGGGACGCATACGCCCCTGGCCATGGCCTGCTCGTTTTCCGCGTCGATTCCACCGATGTTAATCTTTGGAATGATAATACATTAAATTGCGACCCGGCGCATAATCATTTCGTGCTCCTTCGGGTTTCCAAAACCTACTATAATAACAGAATTGAAGCTGCTCAGACCGACCCTTTCCCTGGCAGTAACGGCGCCACATCAATCACCAATTCCACAACTCCTAATCTCCGCACTTGGAGTGGACTTGACAATAAACTTGGCCTGTCGGGTATCGCCGAAAATAATGGCGTGATTACCTTCAACGTTGACGAATTGACTACTGCTGTCACCGCCGTCAAGGCATCGCCTTCGTCGTTAACCGCAGTGCGCAGCGGCAATGTCCTCACGGTAGCTACCTCCGATTCCGCACTTCCTGTCAGCCTCTATCGTGCCGACGGTGTTTTGCTCAATAGCATCAAGGTTGTCGGCTCTGCCGATTTCACTCTTCCTTTCCATGGGCTTTTCATAGTCAATCAGGGGAACGTTTCTCAAAAAGTCATGTATTAAGTCCTGATGAAATTTCTCATACCAAACAATCATGAAAAAATCAATATTTTTGGCGATTGTTTTTGCCTTATTCGGATTTGTCACTGCTTTTGCAGTGCCTGCCTGTCCTGAGCCTGCCACGGTTACTCAGCCTGATGGTTCTGCACTCACAATTCGCCTTGTTGGCGATGAGTTCATGCACTTCACCACCACTCTCGACGGTTACACCGTGGTTAAGCGCTCTGACGGTTTCTATGTATATGCCTCGCTTGTTGATGATGCCCTTGTCCCGACTTCCGTCGTAGCCCGTGACGTTAATCAGCGTACTGTTTCCGACCGTAAATTCCTTTATGGAGTAAAAAAGAACATCCATCCTGATGCTAAGGCGGCGAGATTGAAGCATTCGTTGCTCAACAATCGTGTGAAAAAGGCTGGTTCCGCGCAGCCCAAACTCTACGATTACAAGAAATTCCATGGGCTTATCATTCTGGTGAATTTCAACGACCGCAAATTTTCCCGCGCCGATTCGCATGCTGTTTTCGACAGCATTGTCTGTGCCCGCAATTTCAAGGGATTCAAGGATGTTGTAACTGACACTTTGATTCCTTACACCGGCAGCGTCTGCGATTATTTCCACGACAACAGTGCTGGAAAGTTCGACCCTAAATTTGATGTGGTAGGCCCTGTCGATGTCGATTACAGCTGCACCTATCCACATGCGGGTGATAGCATAGAGCCTGTAGTTAAGGCTGCTGTCACAGCTGCCGACCCCCTTGTCAATTATGCTGATTACGACATCGACAAGAATGGCTCGGTCGATATGATTTTCTTTATTTTCGCAGGTTATGGTGCAAACTTTTCGGACAATAACAGAGCCTATGTTTGGCCTCATGCCGCTAATTTCAATCAGTTCGATTCCAACATCACTCTCGATGGCGTAAACTTTGGCCGTTATGCCTGCTCAACTGAAATATTTGGCCATGAAAGCGGCAGCCATCACATCGACGGAATCAGTGTGATTTGTCATGAATTCACCCATGTGCTCGGCACAATGGATCTTTACGACACTGATTACGAAGGCAGTGGCGGGGAAAGCATCACTCCGTCATTATGGTCGCTTATGGCTTTAGGCGGATACCTCGATAATGGGTTCACTCCGGCTGGTTACGGTCTTTACGAACGTTATACTGCTGGCTTTACCACTCCGCAACTGATTTCTACGGCTGGCTCTTATTCGTTGGACCCAATCAACATATCCAACACTGGCTATCGCATCAATTCTCCGCAGGACAACGTGTATTTCCTCCTTGAAAACCGTCAGCAGACGGGTTGGGACAAGTTTCTCCCGGGGCATGGCCTGCTCGTTTTCCGTGTTGATTCCACCGATGTAAGCGTTTGGGAAGGGAATACTGTAAATGTCAATCCTGCTTACAATTATTATGAGCTTTTGCGTGCCGATTGTCAATATTATTCGGATGGCTATTTCCGCGACAGCAGCTACGACCCATTCCCTGGCACTGGAAATGTCACACAGCTCAACAATGCGACCACGCCGAATCTCCGCACTCATTCGGGACTTGACTGTCCTTTGGTTTTGTCAGGCATCACCGAAAGCAACGGCGTGATTACTTTCAGCGTCGATAACGCTCCTTCGGCGGTTGCTGCCGTCAAGGCATCGTCTTCGTCACTTTCTGCCTTGCGCAGCGGCAACGTCATCACTGTCACTACCTCCGATTCCGCACAGCCTGTCAGCCTCTATCGTGCCGACGGCATTCTGCTCAATCGCGCCAATGTGGTTGGCTCTGCCAGTTTCACTCTTCCTTCCCATGGACTTTTCATAGTCAATCAGGGAAATGCCTCTCAAAAAATTATGTATTGAATCATATCCGCACATAACACACAATCATGAAAAAATCAATATTATTGGCTATTGCCTTTGTTGTTTTCGGATTTGTCACTGCTTTTGCAGTGCCTGCTTGTCATGAGCCTGCCACGGTTACTCAGCCTGATGGTTCTGCACTCACAATCCGCCTCGTTGGTGATGAGTTTTTGCACTTCACCACCACTCTCGACGGTTACACCGTGGTTAAGCGCTCCGACGGTTTCTATGTCTATGCCTCGCTTGTTGACGATGCCCTTGTTCCCACTTCCGTCGTTGCGCGTGATGTGCGCTCGGCTTCCGACCGTAAATTCCTTTATGGCGTTCCCAAGAACATACATCCTGATGTTAAGTCGGCGAAATTGAAGCATTCGTTGCTCAGCAATCATGTGAAAAATGTCGGTTCTGCGCAGCCCAAACTCTACGATTACAAGCATTTCCATGGACTTGTGGTTCTGGTGAATTTCAACGACCGCAAATTCACCCGTTCCGATTCGCATGATGTTTTCGACAGCATTGTCTGTGCCCGCAATTTCAAGGGATTCAAGGATGCTGAAAAGGATTCCATCATTCCTTACACTGGCAGCGTCTGCGATTATTTCCGCGACAACAGTGCTGGAAAGTTCGACCCTAAATTTGATGTGGTAGGCCCTGTCGATGTCGATTACAGTTGCACTTATCCTCATGCTGTTGACAGTATCGGGCCGGTTATTCAGGCTGCTGTCATTGCTGCTGATACGATAGTGAATTATGCTGATTACGACGTCGATGGTAATGGCACTGTTGATATGATTTATTTCATATTTGCCGGATATGGCTCGTGCTTTGCTGGAAACAATAGCGCCTATGTTTGGCCGCATGCCTATAATTTTGATGAGTTGGGTTCAAACGTAACTCTCGATGGCGTAAATTTCGGTCGTTATGCCTGTTCTGTTGAATACTTCGGATCTGAATCAAAAAGCAAGCGCCTCGATGGTATAGGCACTATCTGCCATGAATTCAGCCATGTGCTCGGCACAATGGATCTTTATGACACTGATTACTCTGGTAGTGGCGGAGAAAGTATCACTCCCTATTTTTGGAGCATTATGGCTGATGGCCTCGATTTTAACTTTAGCCGCAATCCTGTTGGTTATGGCCTGTATGAGCGCTATACGTCTGGCTTTACCACTCCGCAAGTCATTTCTGCTACTGGCTCTTATTCGTTGGACCCAATCAACTTATCCAACACTGGCTATCGCATTAATTCTCCCGAGGCTAATGTGTATTTCCTCCTTGAGAACCGCCAGCAGACGGGTTGGGACGAATATCTGTCTGGGCATGGCCTGCTCGTTTTCCGTGTCGATTCCACCGATGCAAGCGTTTGGGAAAATAATATAGTAAATGTCAATCCTGCTCATAATTATTATGAACTTCAGCGGGCCAATTGTCAATACGATTCAAGTGGAATTTTCTACGATAGTGGCTATGACCCATTCCCTGGTACTGGCAATGTCACATCTCTCAGCAATAATGCCAAATCTCCTAGCCTCCGCACCTGGTCAGGGATTGACAACCCGTTTGTCCTGTCGAATATCACCGAAAGCAATGGCGTGATTACCTTCAGCGTTAATAATGCTCCTTCAGCTGTTACTGCTGTCAAGGCATCGTCTTCGTCACTCATTGCAGTGCGTAGCGGCAATGTCATCACTGTCACCACCTCCGATTCTGCACAGCCTGTCAGCCTCTATCGTGCCGACGGCGTTCTGCTCAACCGTGTCAATGTGGTTGGCTCTGCCAGTTTCACTCTTCCTTCCCATGGACTTTTCATAGTCAGTCAGGGAAATGTATCACATAAAATCCTGTTTTAAATAATAATCAATATTTAATTATACAAACTTAATCATGAAGAAATCAATTTTTTTGGCAATTGCTCTTGCCATTTTCGGTTTTACCACTGCTTTTGCAGTGCCTGCTTGTCCTCAGCCTGTCAAGGTCACTCAGCCTGATGGCTCTTCACTTACCATTAGCCTTGTAGGCGATGAGTTTATGCACTATAACACCACGCTCGACGGCTACACCGTGGTCAAGCGGTCCGACGGCTCTTATGTCTATGCCGCTCTTTCCAATGGTGCAGTTGTGCCTTCAAATGTGGTGGCTCACGATGCCTTCAAGCGCACTGCATCGGAGAAATCTTATCTTTGGAGTGTGTCGAAGAATATGCGTCCGTCGGTGAATACTTCCAAGATGTCAAGGCGGCTTCGCGATGCCGGACTTATTGGTACCGCCAAGCCGAAAGTTTACGATTACAAACATTTCCATGGCCTTATTATCATGGTGAACTTCAACGACCGCAAATTCTCCCGCACCGATGCGCATGCCGTTTTCGACAGCATTGTCAATGGTCACAATTTTAAGGGATTCAAGGACGCCGAAAAGGATTCCATCATTCCTTATTCAGGTAGTGTCTGTGATTATTTCCGCGACAACAGCATGGGCATGTTCAACCCTAAATTCGACGTGGCTGGTCCTGTTGACATCAATTACAGTTGCACTTATCCGCATTCCACTGATAGCATTTCGCAAGTCATCAAAGCTACCCTTGCTGCTGCCGACTCCTCAGTCAATTATGCTGATTACGATGTGAATGGCGACGGTGCTGTCGATATGCTTTATTTCATATTTGCCGGCTTTGGGTCTAATTTCTCAGGTAACAATTCCGGCTATGTTTGGCCGCATGCCTTTTATATTAATAACTTTGCTCCCGAATTAACTCTTGATGGCGTAACCTTTGGCCGTTATGCTTGTTCCACCGAACTGTTTGGCTGGGAAAATGACATACATTATATTGACGGTATTGGTACTGTCTGCCACGAATTCAGCCATGTGCTGGGACTTCCTGACCTTTACGACACTGATTACACAGGCAGTGGTGGACAAAGCATTTTCCCAAAGAGTTGGACCATTATGGCTAATGGCAGCTATTTGAACAAGGCACGCACTCCATGTGGCTATGGTTTGCTTGAGCGTTTTCTCGCCGGGTTTACCATGCCGCAGACCATTTCTTCCCAAGGCTCTTATTCTTTGGAGCCTATTAACACTTCCAATGCGGGCTACAAAATCAATTCCGGGCAGGACAGTGTATGCTTCCTCTTGGAAAACCGTCAACTCACTGGCTGGGACCAATACCTAAAGGGTCATGGCATGCTCGTTTTCCGTGCCGATACCACTAATATGGATGTTTGGTATGATAACACTATCAATTGCGACCCGTCGCACGATTATTATGTATTGGTTCGTGCCAACTGTCAATACGACACGACTGGAACTTGGCTCGATAGCGCTTACGACCCATTCCCTGGTACTGGCAATGTCACATCTATCAACAACGACAGTATTGAGCCGAATCTCCGCTCTTGGTCGGGCAAAAATTGTCCATTTGTAATATCCGGAATCAAAGAGGATAATGGCGTGATTTCTTTCAATGTTGACCCTGCCACTACGGCGGTCGCTGCCGTCAAGGCATCGTCTTTGTCACTTTCCGCAGTGCGTAGCGGCAACGTTCTCACTGTCACCACCTCCGATTCCGCTTCGCCAGTCAGCCTCTATCGTGCCGATGGCGTTCTGCTCAATCGTGTAAAGGTTGTTGGCTCTGCCGATTTTACCCTTCCTTTCCATGGACTTTTCATAGTCAATCAGGGGAATGTATCGCGTAAAATCATGTTCTAAAGTTGATTACCATTGACTTGGTTATGAAAAAATCAATTTTTTTGGCAATTGCCTTTGCCGTCTTGGGATATGTCGCTGCTCTTGCCATGCCTGCCTGTCCTCAGCCTGCCACGGTTATCCAGCCTGACGGCACTGCGCTCACAATCCGTCTTGTAGGCGATGAGTTTATGCATTTCACCACCACGCTCGACGGCTACACCGTGTTCAAGCGGCCCGACGGTTTCTATGTCTATGCCGCTCTTTCCGGCGGTGCAGTCGTGCCTTCAAACGTGGTTGCTCACGATGTGGTCAAGCGCACTGCGTCGGAGAAATCCTATCTTTGGAGCGTGTCGAAGAATATGCATCCGGCAGTGAAAGCATCTAAGATGTCAAGGCGGCTGCGCGATGCCGGCCTTATTGGCACCGCCAAGCCGAAACTTTATGATTACAAGCATTTCCATGGGCTTGTGGTCATGGTGAATTTCAACGACCGCAAATTCTCCCGCACCGATGCGCATGCCGTTTTCGACAGCATCGTCTGTGGCCGCAACTTTAAGGGATTCAAGGATACCGTAAAGGATTCCATCATTCCTTACACTGGCAGCGTCTGTGATTATTTCCGCGATAATAGTGCTGGCCTGTTCGACCCTAAATTCGATGTGGTTGGTCCGGTTGACATCAATTACAGTTGCACTTTTCCGCATGAAACGGATAGCGTTGAGCCTATAATGAAAGCTGCTGTCGTTGCTGCCGATCCGCTTGTCAATTATGCTGATTACGACATCGACGGCAATGGTTCTGTTGATATGATTTATTTCATATTTGCCGGCTTTGGGTCTAATTACACAGGAAATAATACCGGATATATTTGGCCGCATGCCTTTGATTTCATGTATTTTGGCTCTAATATAACTCTCGATGGTGTACAGTTCGGCCGTTATGCTTGTTCCCCAGAGTTGTATGGCTGGGAAAATGACAAACATTTTATTGATGGTATTGGCTCTGTTTGTCACGAATTCAGCCATGTGCTCGGCCTTCCTGACATTTATGATACTGATTTCGATGGTAGTGGCGGACAGAGCCTGACTCCTAATGGTTGGAACATTATGGATTCTGGCAGCTATTTAAATTTGGCTCGCACTCCCATTGGTTATGGAATGTATGAGCGTTATGCTGCTGGTTTTGCAGTGCCTCAGCGCATCGCATCCAAAGGCTCTTATTCATTGCAGCCTATTAATGTTTCCAATGTCGGCTTGCGGCTCAATTCTCCGCAGGACAGCGTGTTTTTCCTCATTGAGAACCGCCAGCAGACGGGTTGGGATAGTTTAGCGCCTGGGCATGGCATGCTTGTCTTCCGTGTCGATTCCACCGATGTCGACACTTGGGTTGCGAATCAGGTTAATGCTGCTCCTGCACATAATCATTATGTGCTTTTGCGGGCCGATTGTCAATACGATGCGAAAGGAAATTTCTTCGACAGTGGCTACGACCCATTCCCGGGCACTGGCAAATTCACTGAGATCAACAACTCTACCACTCCTAATCTCCGTACTTGGTCGGGCTTGGATAATCTGCTCGCTTTATCAGGTATTGCTGAGAATAATGGCGTGATTACATTCAATGTTGACGATGCCACCACAGCGGTCACTGCCGTCAAGGCATCTCCTTCGTCATTCACCGCAGTGCGCTGTGGCAATGTCATCACTGTCACCACCTCCGATTCCGCACTTCCTGTCAGCCTTTATCGCGCCGATGGTGTTCTGCTCAATCGCGTCAATGTGGTTGGCTCTGCCGATTTCATTCTTCCTTCCCATGGACTTTTCATAGTCAATCAGGGGAATGTCTCTCAAAAAATCATGTATTAACTCTAACTGGACTTTTAAAACCAAACAATTATGAAAAAATCAATATTATTGGCGATGTTTCTCGCCGCTTTCGGCTTTTTTCAGGCGTTTGCGGTGCCTGCCGACCCCACGCCTGTGCCTGTCGTTATGCCCGATGGCTCGTCAGTGACTCTTATCCTTCATGGTGACGAGCACATGAATTTCACCACCACCTCCGATGGCTACACCGTGGTTCGTCGGGCTGATGGTTTCTACGTTTATGCCCTGCTTGCCGATAATGTCCTTGTTCCGACCAATGTGGTTGCCAGCGATGCGGCAAAGCGTGCTGCCAAGGAAAAATCGTTTCTTTATGGTGTTTCCAAATTTCAGCATCCTGTCGCCTCATTGAAGGCTGACCGCATGAAGTCGCTTCACGGATATGCTGACGGTGCCAAGCCTAAGAATTTCGACTACAGCAAGTTCCGTGGACTGATTATTTTAGCCAACTATAACGACTGTAAATTCTCCCATTCCGATGCTCATGAATTTTTCGACAGTTTGGCTAATTATCATGGCTTCAACTCTACCATTCATGTCGTTGACTCTGTCTTTAACGTTTACACAGGCGACATCTCTTATTTTGGCAGTGTACGTGACTATTACCACGACAACAGTCTTGGCGCGTTTACTCCTCATTTCGATGTGGTTGGCCCTGTTGACATCGATTATAGCTGCCATTATGCTAAGCAGCTTGACAATGGCCCTGAACTTGTCAAGGCTGCTTGCGAGGCCGCTGACAAGTTGGTCAATTTTGCTGATTACGACCTCAATAATGATGGCGTTGCCGACATGGTCTATGTAATATTTGCTGGTTTGGGTTCAGATTTTTCTGGCAACGATACTGATCTGCTTTGGCCGCATAGTTCTTTCGTGAGCGCTAAATATGATTTATCTCTCGACAACACAAAAATCGACAGCTATGCCTGCTCCAATGAACTTATAGGCTTTACAAAATTAAACGCTCTCGATGGCATTGGAACTATTTCCCATGAATTCGCTCACGTGCTTGGCCTTCCCGATGTTTACGACACTGACTACAGCGGTTCTGGTGGACAGAGTGACGAGCCTGATTCTTGGCTGCTTATGTCATCTGGCTGCCATAACTTTTTCGGACGTGTTCCCTCGGCTTTGGGCAGCTATGAGCGTTATTCCCTCGGTTTTGCGTCTCCTCAGGTCATCTCTTCGGTTGGTGAGTATTCGCTGAATCCTATCACCACTTCCAATGAATGTTATCGTATCAATTCCGGGCAGGACAGCGTGTACTTCCTGCTCGAGAATAGGCAGAAGGCTGGCTGGGACACTTTTGTTCCTGGGCATGGATTGCTCATTTTCCGTGTTGATTCCACCGATGTTCAGGTTTGGGTAGATAACACGGTAAATTGCGACCCGTCGCATAATTATTTTGAACTCCTTCGTGCTTCAAAAACTT
>JAKVKZ010000057.1 GCA_022484565.1 Muribaculaceae bacterium | reverse complement strand
CGCTAATATTTGCCATCCAATCATCATGATTTCGTACTGTTTCAATTTCATTCAAAACAGTATCTCTTTGATCACTTGTTAACCAAGGCCGAATACTACTAACGTAGGATATCCATCTATTATGATTCTTACATGTCCTCAACTGTTTCAAAATATTTGGATCTAATTTATTGGAATCAAAAGCCTGTTCTTTGCCAATAATAAGTAAACTAGCTTCTGGATTACCAAAGCCGATAAAATCGCCATCCACAGTGTGATTATATACCAAGTCCACAAAATCTGGAGGATAATTAATTGGATATGCCATTGTTTTAAGTTTTATGATTGATATTGTTTATGTTGCCCTTGAAAATTCAATACTAATTATTGCCAAATTTACGAATTAATAATAGAACGACAAATTTTTCTTTAAAATAACGTTTTTCATAAACGACTATAAATCAATTAAACTGTCAAGAATTTGCATCTTAGCTACGGATATAATGTATAAAACGAACATAAAGAAAGCTACAGAGAACAAGATATTAGATATTTCAAAGGCTGCCAATCACCTCGACTGGCAGCCTTTTATATAGTATTTTAGTATAAAGAATTACTGTATTTTCAACTTTCTCTGCTACAGGAACCGATGTGAATTGTCGTTCCGGAGTGGACCGAAACATTTCCAATCGTGAAATCCATTTGCCGGAAATCCTTTAAATCAGGCAAAGTGAATAATTGCTTACTCGATATGTTTTCAAGTATTTTCTGAAGATCCTGCCATTCATTTGAGCTGAAATATCCCTGTAACTGGTCAAGCACATTCAAATCAAGCGGCGAAATGATATTGTAGCTTTGGTCACCGTCATCACCAATACCCAGCGCCTTCATCGTAACTTCTCCGCTGAAACTGATGATGTTTATTTCATCTTTGTCGTCAACTATCATTATGGCGTATGTGATTACATCGCCCACTTTTTTCCCATACATCACGGTTTTCGACCCGTCAGAATCCTTCATCTTCATCAGCAGGTCAAGTCCGTTGCCCACATCTTGAAGCATATCGCGCACCTTTCCCACCAATGATTTATTGTCGTCAACCGACAATATCTGCAGGCTGTTAAGACTTCCGACTATATTGCCAAGGTTAATTCCTGATGATGAGTGGGAAAGTTGACCGCTTATCGTCCTACCAACTAATGAACGCAGCATCGGCTTTGTCAAGTACACCGTCGTCACACCGTCCATGTCCGAAATCTTATCTAAAATGTTATCTCTCCTCGCTTCGACTACTGCCTGAGCAGATTCGTTAAACTCCTCGGCTGCATCTCTCCCTGCTTCGGCAGCATCTTGTGAGGCTTCTTTCCGAGCCTGTGCAGCTTCGCCCCGAGCATAAGCAGCTTGTTTTCTCACTTCTGCAGCTTGTTTTCTCACCACAGCAGCTTGCTTCCTCACTTCAGCAGCTTCATTCCTTGCTTGTGCGGCTTCATCCCTTGCATCCGCTATTGCCTGAGCCGCTTCTTTCAGCGTCTGCGCATCTTCGCTCCCGGCTTCAACTGCGTCCTCCGCAGCTTCCATCTTAGCCTGTGCAGCTTCGAACTGAGCATCGGTAGCATCTTGCTGCAAATCCTTTAAATCCTGATTTGCCACTTTCATCTCTTTTGCAATCTCGTGCTTCGTCTTGCTATGGGTGCTTTTCTTTGCGGTCATCGCAAACGGCAACATGCAAATGACTACTAATATTAATATTTCACAAAAGCGTTTCATAATTATTTTCTACTTAATTCTTTATCAATTGTTTCTTTCACTTCCTGTACCTTGGCATCGGCAAGCGAATATTCTTCATTCGCCGCCTTCAGCTTTTGCGCCATCAGTTCCAGAGCCTCAAAGGCAATTTTGCATTGTTCGTCGGTCAACTGTGCGTCAGCCATATCATTGGCGGCTGGCTGCTCAGTTTCCTTCACCTCCGGCACATCCTCCTGTTGCGCTTTCATCTTAGCTCTGTAGTAACGTCTATGCCGAACGGGCTTTGCGGCTTTTGCTATCAGCCGCTTTGGCTGCTGCTCCGTCGCTGACTGTTGCACAACTTGCTGCTTTGGTTTCACGGTTTGGGCCGTAACTTGATGCTTTGGTTGCACCGCCACATTATCGGTCTTTCCGCCATTGAGCAAAGCTATTCCAATTCCGGCAATTATCGCGATGCTTGCAGCTATGCTGATGACTTTCAGCCATGCCACATGCACCACTTTGCCCTCACTTTCAGTTGTTGCCTTAGCGTCGATGGCATCGCTAAGCCTTTGCTCCAAACCTTCAGGAATTTCAACATCTTCATGCTTCTTTCCATCAAGGCTAAGTATTATGGCCGCATCGGCTTTCCATTTCTCCGGCACATTCTTTTCAGAACGGAAATAGTCAGCCAACTGACGTTCTTCGTCAGCCGTCGTTGAGCCTTCATAGAAGGCCTCAAGCAATTTTTCTATTTTTTCGTTGTCCATTTTCGTTCAGTTATATGTTACCGTAATTTGTTCTCTTAATTGTTTCCTCGCTCTCGACAGGAGTGTGCGTATGTTGATGTTGCTCAGCCCCATCGCCTTTTCAATCTCTTCCATTGAGCAATCGGCTATGCTTCGCAATCGCAACGCCTCCCGCTGCTTTGGCGGCAGATGCTCCATAATCTCCAACACTTTCATCAGGTCGTCGTGGCTCTCCACTTTATTGGCTGTCGATGTTTCGCTTTCGATTTCCACTTCCTCCGCCGACACTTTTTCTGCCTCATGCCGGCTTCTTAAATGGTCCAAGCACACATTTTTCAGCACCTGTATGCAAAATGCCTCATCATTGTCGATGTTTTCAAGTTCTTTGCGCTTGTCCCAAAGTTTCATATATGCCTCCTGCACCATGTCCTCTGCCTCGTCGCCCACAATTCGCACCGCTATACGGTACAATTTCTTGTAGAATGGCAGCAGACGTGTTTTGAAACTTTCGGAATCCATCTCGATGATTGCCCTTCCTTATCTTATTACTCCACTTTAACCATGTTCTGCATTTCTTCCGACGTGAAATCGCCAACTGCTTTCACAATAGCTATTTCGTCAGTTTCCACCGAAACGACCACGAACGAATTTATTCTATCAGCTGTGCCTTTGGTGTAAACATAAGCATGTTCGCCATCTTCGTTGTTCTTGACGATAGGCGCATAGCCTTCATCTTCAAGCCGCAGCGTCTTCATGTCGGCCACCATATTATCACTCAATGCTTTGCTTGGCTTTTCAATCGACACCGCTTTCATCATTGCCACATGGCTGGCCGTTATGGATTGTTTTGCATCGCCCATTGGCGTTGACACACCATTGACCTTCATGCCGGTACTGTCAATTTCCACTATTTGCACACCTTCGGTCTTTGAATATTTCTCCACAAGTTCGTCGAATGTCATTGCCGACGCTGCAAGTCCGCACACTGTGGCGATTATTGCCAATAAGAATATCTTTTTCATTCTTCGTTGTCTTTATCGTATTTCTTTTCAATATCTTCTATATCACTCATCTTTATGTTTCCGCTGACATATACTATCGAACAGTCGTCATTGTCAACGTCAACCACAAAGAGCGATTTCACGCTTTCTTCATCACCTTTCAGCAGCACATACGATGCCTCGTTTTTGCCTGACTTGTCCTTCACCACTATGTCATAACCATCTTGGTCAAGTTTTTTCATGTCTTCAATGATTTGGTCGCGACGTGAGCCATTGCATTTCTCTAATTCCACCACTTTCACGCATTTCACGCCCATTGTAGGCACGCCCATCATTCTTGCAAGCATCATGCCGAATCCGCCCACATTCACCACATTGGCTTCATCGTCGTTGCTGTATTTGTCGATGAATTGCTTGGCATTCATCGCCTGGCACGCTATTGCCATCGTCATTGCCGCAAGGCACAAAATCAATTTCTTTTTCATATATTTATTACGTTTTTATTTCACTTTCTACTATTAAGACGTAATATGTGCCAAAAACGTTGCACTAAAATAGTCACTTTTTTTCAAAAAAATTTATCTTTGCACAAATAATGGCAATTTTCCACATATTCAACCCCGAAAACGACCTCGCTTTGGCGTTTGGCGGTGAAAATTACACTGCCCCACCACTTGCCGCGCAAATGAAGCGCGATTTGCGGATGCTTCCGCTCTGGCTTTGCACCGATGGCGATGCAGTAATTGCCGAATCACCTACCGAAGTCGATTGGCTGAATCGCACAGCCGCCGTTTTCGGCCTCGATGCTTCTGCCGTCATTCCCGCTCAATTGCCGCAGTTCCGGCATTGCAGCTATCAGCCTTGGGGCTGGAGCCGCCACATCCGCAGGCAGTTGCTCAATCTCGGTGCGAACGAATCTGATTTGCCATCTGCCAGCACTATCGACCGCATCCGCGCTCTTTCGCACCGCCGCATTTCCATAGCGATTCACAATCGCCTGAATCAATTGCTTGCAGCTGATTTTTCTCCTGTTCCAGTTGAACTATGTGATTTCTCTTCTGTAGTTTCTTTCGCCACCGCCAATCCAGCCTGCTATCTCAAAGCTCCATGGTCAGGCAGCGGACATGGCATTTTCCGCGTTTACGATGTCAAAGCTCTTGATTTCATCGGTTGGTGCAAAGGCATTCTCAGGCGTCAAGGCTCGGTGCTTTGTGAGCCTGCGTTGCCTCCGATAATGGATTTTGCGATGGAATTTCTCTGTGCCGACGGCAAGGCGCATTTTTGTGGATATTCAGTGTTTTCCAACGACCGCCACGATTCTTTCGACACTGGCAAGGTTCTCCCCTCCGCCGCTCTTCATTCACTTATTTCCTCGGCTCTTGGCGATGAGTCGTTGCTCATATCTGTACGTCAGGCAATGGAACAGACGCTCACAGAATTAGTAGCGCCTTCCTATTCTGGCTATCTTGGCGTTGACATGCTCACTTATTCTTCCACTGATGACTCGACTCGCCTGAATCCATGCATTGAGCTGAATCTCCGATGCACAATGGGGGTTCTCACCAGCATTTTTGGCGACCGCTTTCTTGCCGAAGGCTCATCGGGAACGTTCCGCGTGGAATATCACAAACTGCCATTCTCTGTTGCGGATTATGCCGCCAGTATGATGGCTGCTAAGCCTCTTTCCCTTTCCGACCATAAAATCGTCAGCGGCGTGCAGTTTCTTGCTCCTGTCCGCCCCGATTCCCGTTATTGCGCCTACATCGACGTTGCAGCTGATTAATATTTCTTCAATTCTGTGTAGAGGCGTTGCAGCGGCAACCCTATCACATTATAGAAACTTCCGTTGATGCCTTTCACTCCTATGCATCCTATCCATTCCTGTATTCCGTAAGCTCCTGCCTTGTCGGTCGGATGGAATTTCTCAACATAATATTTTATCTCATCGTCGCTCATTTCGGCAAATTCCACGTCGGTCGTCACTTTGAACGATGATGTTCTGTTTTTGGTGGTTATGGTCACTCCAGTCACCACTTTGTGCGTTTTTCCGCTCAATTTTTGCAGCATTTCCACTGCTTCATCGTCGTCTTTAGGCTTTCCGAGTGCTTCTCCGTCGCAAATCACTATGGTGTCGGCTGTTATCACAAGTTGATTGCCCGTGATTATCTGTTTGTACGCATCAGCTTTCACTTTCGATATGCACAGCGATATATCGTCAATCGGCGTATCCTCGGCATATTTCTCCTCAATGCCTTTTATCACGTATGTGCGGCATTTCAGCCCGAGTTGGCCTATCAATTCTTGCCTTCGAGGTGAGTTCGATGCCAGCACCACATCGTATTTCTTCAGATTTTCCAGCGGTTCCATCATTTCACACCGATTTTTACCAGCCGAAAGCTCTTTCGTCCGACAGCCAGTTGCCCTGGGCCTTCATCACCTGCTCTATTATCTCGCGTGCGCAGCCGTAGCCGCCCATTATCGGTGAGATATATCTCGCAAGTTCCTTAATTTCAGGTGCTGCATCGGCTGGTGCTACTGCCAGTCCCACATATCTCATCACCTGCATGTCGGGAATGTCATCGCCCACGTAGGCCACGTTTTCACGCTCAAGCCCACGCTTTTCCATCCATTTCATCAGAATAGGCAGCTTCACTCCTGCCCCAATGAATATGTCCCTCACCCCAAGTCCTGAGAATCTAACTTCCACGGCTTTGGTGTATGCGCCGGTTATTATCGCAATGTTGTATCCGTGTTTCACTGCCAGTTGTATGGCATAGCCGTCCTTGATGTTCACCATCCTCATCGGCTCGCCCGACGGATGCATAGGTATCTGCGCCGGCGACAGCACGCCGTCAACGTCGAAGGCTATTGCCCGAATTTTGGTCAAATCGTAATCTATCATATCTTTTAATTTTCTGATTTGTTCGTTTTTATTATACTTTCCGACATCATCTCGTACACATCATGTTTTGTGCCTTTAAGCATTGCCAAATGACTTTGCATCACTCCGTAGTCCTTTCTCACCGCCGGTCCTGTCTGGCTATCCTTTGGACTTATATAATCCAGTTTCGCCACTGTGCTTTTAATCAATGGCATCAGCACGCTGAATGGCAGATTAGCTTCTTTCAGGACCTCATCGGCAAGTGTCCATGTGTGATTGGCGAAATTGCAGGCGAACACTGCCGCTATGTGCAGCCTCCGCCGTGTCTCGCTGTCGGCGTCATAAATTTTTGTGGTCAGCAGCGTCGCGAATTTCTTTATATCGCCTGCCGTCTTCTCATCGCAGCCTTCCACGAATATCGGCACTTCGCTGAAATCCACTTCCACTGCTTTCGAGAACGACTGCATCGGATACATCACTCCGTATCGCTTCATCCGTCCGGCAAACATTTCCATCGGCTTGCTTCCTGCCGTATGCACCCACAGCGCACCGTTCGGCTTAACGCTGCCGATTACGCTTTCAATCGCGTCGTCCTTCACTGAAATGATGTAGATGTCGCCGTCCTGCCTCAGTTTATTCAAGTCGTCGGTGGCATCGTTGCAGCCTATCGCCTCGGCGAGTTCATTGGCATGGGCTATCGAATGGCTATACACTTGCGCCACCTCGCATTTGCCCTGCAATGACTTTGCGATGTGCGTAGCCACATTACCCGCGCCAATCATCACCACCTTCATCATTCCTGCTCTCTCCATTCGTCAAGGTGAATACGTTCCCAAAGCAGTTTGTCGGCGTTGAATGGCTTCCGTTCCTCGTCCTTATATCCGAGTGTGACAATGCACAGCACCATCATATTGGCAGGTATGTTCAGATTTTCCTTCACATATTCGTCTGCGCTCATTCCGTCGGCTGTGAAGCGTCCGCGAATCTGAATCCAGCACGACCCAAGTCCCAGATCTTCAGCCTGAAGCTGCATATATGTAGCCGCGATTGCCGCATCCTCAATCCAAGCGTCGCCCTTTTCGGGGTCGGCAGTCACCACAATAGCCAAGCTGCAATGTGCTATCGGCGCGGCTCCCGCTTCCTTGCAGTGGCTCAGCGTCTCAAGCATACGTTTCTCCTCCACCACGACGAATTGCCATGGCTGCGACCGTTTCGACGATGGCGCCATCAGTGCCGCCTCCAGTATCGTCTTCACATAGTCGCCCGGAATCTCCGTATCGGTATATTTTCTTATGCTGTGTCGGTTCACCAGCAGTTCATGAAAATTCTCCATAACTCTATTCTAATTGACCTTACAAATATACGTCAATCCCCCCATTATTCCAAATTACTCATCAATATCTCCCCCTAAATACGCAACCGCGCACGGGCCGAAATCAGTTTTCAACCCGTGCGCGTCATGCGGTTATTTCCGATTATCACCAAATATCGGCTCTTTTCTCTTTTGGCAGATACAGTTTGTTCTTGCTCGTCACATTGAAGACTTCATACCATGGGTCGGAATTCATCGCCATTCCGTTCACGCGTTCTTTCGGAAGCGAATGTACATTAGTCAAATATTTCTGCATCCCCGCCACCGATTTCTTCATCCTCCACAAGTGGCACAACCCGATGAAGAACTTCTTCTGCTGTTTCACCAGTTCGTCTCCGCTGTAGCCGTCTTGTTGCAATTTCGCCATATAGGCGTTGTATGCCAGATGGGAACCACCTATATCCGCGATGTTCTCCGATAGCGTCACCTTGCCGTTGTCGTATATTCCCACAAACGGGTCATTTCCAAAGCTGACTTCCAAGTTGTTATAGCAATTGATGATGTTCTGCTGCCGGTTCTCAAATTCCAGTTTGTCGGCCACTGTCCACCAGTCGCTGAAATTTCCGTCCTTGTCAAATTGCCCGCCTATGTTGTCGAATCCATGCGTCATTTCATGCCCTATCACAGTGAAGCATGCATAGTTGTAAGCGTCAGAGTACGATGTATCGTAGAATGGAGGCAGCATGAAGCACGGGAATATGAACATCGCGTTCACGAATGGGTCATAAAAAGAATTTATTCCAGCTGTCAAGTTCTGCTCTTGAGTCATTTCAAATTCCACCGCCTTCTCTGTTCGCGATGCGCCTTTAAGCGACAGTCCCAACTCGAATTGCGATGCCCGTATCAGCCGCAGGTCTTCAGCCAGCGATGTCCCGGTCAATGTCGGCATGTGCGTCTCGTCCCATTTGTCAGGGCGGCCTATCCACATCTTCATCGCATCAAGTTTATCCAGTGCCTTGCTCTTGGTGGTGCTGCTCATCCAGTCCAATGTGCTTATTTTCGTTCTCAGCGCATCCCTTAAATCTTCGGCCACCTGCGTCACCGCAGCCTTACGCTCGTCGGTCACCACAGCCTTAGTGTATATCACAGAAGTGAAATATCCTATCTCGCTGCTTGTTATCAGGTTTGAATAGAATGAATCAGCTGTGTCAGTTTTCTTTTCGCAGATGTTGTGCGCTGTCAGCGAAGTGTTTTTGTAGTCCTTAGCTATGTCGCAAGCTATTATGCTCCTTATCTGCTCCGGTGTGAGCGAACAAATTACATCAATATATCCGCCCATATCGTTCGGCATATACACATTGCTGCTGTTGTCAATTCCCAGTGTTTGCGACATCGCGTTCACCACGTTCATGCCGCCGCCGGTTGTCGTTATTCTGGTTATCGGCACCAATTTCACTTCCAGCGTGGGATTATAGCTCATATTATCAGTCGAATAGTCCGTGTAGCTGTACGTCGCCTTCAGTGCAGCCTTAGCCGCCGCCGCGCTGCTTGCAATCGCTTTTGCATCGCTTTCGCTGTAGCCCATCGCCTGCAGATACCCGCTCGTCGCTGCCACGTCTTCAGTCATCTCTTCCTCCTTCGGCCATCTGTAAAGCAGCCCCATCGTTCCGTTTTTAATATATGTCGTCAAGGCTATCAGCGTTTTGTAGCCCATCTTCGATGCCTTGCCAAGTGCTGCCCATGCCTCCTCCTTTGTGCTTATGCCGTCAAACTCGTGGATATGCGTCGCAATCATCTTCAGTGCGGCGTCGGTCGTGCTGTTCATGTTGCTGAAGTCCGCAAGCAGCTTATGCCCGTTTGCGTCAGCGTCGAGTGCGTTCTTCATGTCGGTCATCAGCTTCGCATTCGCATCGTACCACACTCCCACATTGTCTTTCACTCCGTCGCCCACGGTTGCCGAATTGTACCACTTTCCGTTGCCGTACATGAAGAAATTATCACCGGGAGCATACGACGTGTCCATAAACGCCCCCGTGTCGAACGCCTTGGTATCAACAGTTGAAGTGATGCCGTTGTCGCTGCAGCCAGTCAAAGCCGCCAGCACACCCAGCGCAAAAGCCCAAATTAATGAGTAGGTTTTCATAATAAATTATTTTTATATGCAATTCATGCGGAATTTACCCGCCAACTGATGGTTTATTCTTTGCAAAGTAAATAAAAAATTCTATATCCTCCGCATTTCTTTCGTGAATTTTCTCTTTATTATCCACAACCGCATTTTTCCAGCCAATTATTCTGGAATTACATTCTGGAAATTCCACAGCCTCACCGCCAATAGCACTTGACATTCGCTATCAAACAATAATTCTAACAAGACATTATTCATGCTTTTCGAGCCAAAAAACAGTGACTCGAAAAGCATTCTAAACACTAACCAATTTATCCGCTTACTTTCGCTATCATTAATCCATCACGAGACGGACAGAAAAATCGTAGTTTTGTAATATATCGTTTACTTTACGATGATTACTGCTGAAATCCAAGTAGCTGGCATACTTATCATTATCTGTACCGCTCCAATAGTTACCACACTCATTTACAAAGTATTTGTTCCTTTTTTGACTATAACCTGCAAACGGCAAAAAAATACTATTACCATTTGGTCCAATCACCCTCATACCATCAACGCCATTCACCTTATCATGCAGCCATCGACATTTCCCAGCAAGATCTTCTACCTCTTTTTTAGTTGGCATCCTCCACTTGCCACCCCATGAAGCACTTGCTTTACCAACTGACGACCAATCATAAAGATTACCATAATCTTCGGGATTGATTGCTCCAACATTGCAAGTTGCCCACTTAGGACTTTTCTTTAAGCCAAGATCAATTACTTCATGACCCATTACAATTCTTGAGGCTCCTTTTCCTGAATTATTGTTTTGAATATTCACTATCGACTTTTTCCCTTTTCCAGAATTATGATTGAATTCTAAAAGTTCAAGTGACATTGCATTTGCTATAATAGCAGCATCAAGTATCAGACAATTATTATTGGCTAAAGGGTTTAAAAAAGTTTTGTGATTATCATATGTATTTTTACTTATATAACTACTTTTATGAGCTTTTAGAAGCGGACTAATAAACAGGAGGAAATACTTATCATATATTTTCTTAACTGTCGGATGTGACGTTTTCTTCAAGACATCTATTATTGGTTCTACATGATCAATAGTTATATCAGAGATATCACTAATATTTGTGAATGGTATCAAGGCATCATTATCACGCATTAAAAGCCGTTTAATACCAATGTCCTTAATTGTAATCCAGACATTACCATTAATATCTATCCCTAAATATTTAATGAATTCCAGATTATAAGGCACTGGGTCAGTGAGGCATTGTATCCTATCAATTAATGGATCAAGCCAATTATTAATTAAGTCATCACCTTCTTTATCACTACTTGCCGTAGTCTTTATTATTCTATTAATAATTCGAATTGGATAAAAATCTTCATCAGTTAACCTATCTTGAGTCTTTAATCTTTCTCTGAATATTTTTTTAATTACGTTATCTCCTTCTTGAATATACGATTTGATTGGATTATTACTAATAAATCCAGTGAGATTTATGGCAGGCCCAGTATAAGTAATAGATACCAGAAAGTATATATTTTATCATCGCAGCAATATATTTAGGGAAAACTGCTTTTTGTGCCTTAGTATATTTTTTATAGATTTGTTTTTGATCTTTACTTAAATTTTTATACTGTTTCAAATTTTTAAGTAGCCAATCAATATACAAAGTTGCAATTTTTGGGTCCTTTGATTTTATTGCAGGCAAATTCATGATTACATTCTTTTCTGTTTGTGCACAATTTACAAATAATAGCTCTGCAAAATCATCATTATATTTATTCAAGTGCGAAACATAATCACTTGCACTACCTTTGCTAAGTATTGGATTAGCAACAGTCGTAGCCCACGCTTTAAATGCTTTTGTCAAAAAAATGCTCATAATTTTTTAATTTTGAGTTTTTATTAAGTATCTGAATGTTTATCTATATCAATATTTCACGGAAACATATTAGCAATGCAAATTCCAAAGTATTTTTCCTCTTTTGTGCCGGTTAAGGCGTCTTTCAACTTAATATCTTTAAGTCATCACATTGTTTACCTTTCACTTTGCAAATCTAACAATTATTTTTAATTCTAAGTTACTTTTTCTCATCCATTTCATCCATTTAGGAAGTTCTGTCCATTCATCCATAACTAAAATGCGAATAATTAATAATTTAATTGATTTATAGCCATTTATAAAAATAAATCTTTTTCTCAGATATATTTGCGGATTAATTATTTATTCGTAAATTTGGCCCTAATTAGTATTGAATTTTTAAAGACAACATAAATAACAACAACTTAAAAACTAAAAAGAATGGCATATCCAATTAATTATCCTAGTAGCTATCCTAAAGAGTTTGTGAACTTAGTAAAAACTCGCACCGATACGGGTGATTTTATCGGCTTTGGTAATCCCGAAGCATATTTGCTAATAATCGGTAAAGAACAAGCTTTCAATACCAGTACAGTAAGGGGCAAGATTCTGTATCAAATTGAAATTATGCAAAACCATCATGATTGGGTTCAAAACATAAATAATAGAACTAGTGCCACAAAAGATTTGGTTTATCATATACCTTTTGCAAGCACAGGATCTCCTATAGCTTTACCTATATCTGGTAGTGCAGCTCTTAAGAATGAAATGGTGCAATGGAAAGATATTTTTAATCCATTATGGCCATATATGGCACTTTCAAGTGCCGCCAATATACCAACTTGGGCTGCTTACCAAAAATTAGTTTATAGTGTTAACGCCATTAAGAAAAATCCAAAATTGCCTTATTGTTTCTGGAAAGATGCATTTGTAACTGAGATGAGTCAAGTACCTTCAACAACAAGTATGGGAATCTCAAACTCTGGGGTAAAAAACAGCGTAAATTCCCGAATCAACAATAATATTCTCTCTCACGACTTTTTCAGAACTTTTCATTATGTGGTATTGGCATGTGGAAATTATGTTAACGCTGCCAAAATAAATGCTATGTTTGGTCCAATCATAAAGTCCTACCCAAAAGTACAACTACCAAGTAAAACTGGAAAAAGCAGTAGTGGTAACTATTATACAGTTTACATAAATTCTAATAATCAGATAATTATTCATACTCGCCAATTTTCTAATGGCATTAGTGATGCTTTAATTACAGCTATCAGAAAAGAATTTGGTTTACGCCCCTAAAATAAATTCATATTCATCTAAATCGGCAGCCATCTCCCAACACTGGGAAAATGGCTGCCGATTATTTGCTCATTAATTCTTTCCATCGCAATCAAAGCAATAGACAATGCCAAACGAAATCGTGGGTTCTATTATTCAGTTACAGGACTTACAGAAATTGGCTCACGTCGGTCCAGTTCTGCAACACACTCCCAAAACTCATAATCTTCATCCATGCCAAGAAACAGGCTAAAGGCCTCATTATTTTCATTAAATGTCCCCGTCCAGTAATAGCCAAATTGACCAAATCGGTGTCCGTTACTCCTGCCTGCAGTAGCAAAAAAACACTTTTACCGTTTGGTCCAGTCACAGTCACGCCTCGGCCAGTAAACTCAACATCGCATTTTAAAAATAAATCACTTCGTCTCCCTCGGATTTCATCGAAATATCATTAACTAATTCAGAAATTTATCATAAATAATTTTGATATTAAAATTAATATCATTATCTTAGCAATCTAAATTCAACATCGGTGAAGCATTAAGGGCTATAGCGCATATTATCTAAAACAGGATGCTATTGTACCAAACGGCAACAAAAGGGGCATCCATTATGGTACAGTCCCATCACCTGCAAATTCTTCACCACAAGCAATCATGGTTCGCAAGAAGTCAAAAATGGGACTTTGCAATCCATCAAGCGTAGTTCAGGCGTGAATTTTTAACAACCAATTCTAACCAACCAAATTATGAAAGTAAGAGTATTTATAGAAAGAGGAAAAGACGGCACATATAGCGCATATATGCCCGATGACGACAATCTCCCGTTTTCATTGATGGGTGATGGTGCTACTGTGCAGGAGGCAAAAGCAGATTTTTTGAAAGCCAACGATGAAATGAAAGACTTATTCACTGAACGTGGACTTAAATTCCCCGACGATTTGGAATTTGAGTTCAGTCTTGATGTTCCTTCATTCCTTGCTTATTACGAAGGTATTCTATCTCTTTCCGGGCTGCAAAAAGTCACAGGTGTCGCCCAAGGTCAACTAAGCCATTACGTTACAGGCCACCGTAATCCGAGCAAAAAGACAGTCGCAAAAATCCAAAATGCCCTCCATGCGTTCGGAAAAGATTTAAGCAATGTGAACCTACTTTAGCATCTTCACTCCATCAGCCAATCAAGCACATTTCTCCGCCTTATTCCGTCATAGTCAGCCTCAGGATCATCATCAAGAGTCAACAGAGTTTTTGGATAAGCGTCATTCAAGGCCCGCAGCGATTTCAATTCTCTTTCAAGCGTCTTTTCCTCCCTCACCGTCGCCGCAACTTGATAATAATTTGTGCCGTTAACGTCCATTGCCACAAAATCCACTTCCATATCATACACCTTACCGACAAATACCTCATTTCCACGCCTTATCAATTCCAGATACACTATGTTTTCAAGAATGTGCCCAACATCAACCGACCGAGAGCCAAGAAGCATGCGCCTCAACCCAACGTCAACCACATAAAATTTTGCCATCGATTTTAGCAGCTGCCTACCTTTAATATTATATCGCTTCACCTGATAAAGTATAAAACTTTCCTGAAGTGCCTGCAAATATTTCTCCACAGTCTTAACGTCAATTTTTCGTCCCACAGTAGTCATTGTATCAGCTATTTTCTTTGTGGAAAGAACATTTCCTATATTGTCGAAAGCAAACAGTATCACACTTTCAAGCATCATCGCGTCGCTTATCTTTTTGCGAGTCACTATGTCTTTAAGCACTATTGTGTTATATATGCCGCTCAAATAGTCATTCACAAGCCCCGCATCATCTCTCAGCTCCACAGTGTAGGGAAACGAACTGTTGCTGACGTATTCGGTATATTTTCGTGCCAATTCGTTCCTGCTTCCAGTACTTTCCACGTATTCCTTAAACGACAATGGCAACATGGAAATCTCCACATATCTTCCCGATATCAAAGTAGCAATCTCACTCGAAAGCATATAGGCGTTCGAGCCAGTCAAATACAAATCCACATTGGGCTTGATGAAAAGGCTGTTCACCACATCAGGAAAATCTTTCACATGCTGTATCTCGTCAAAAAAGACGTATGTAATGCCATCCTTTGCCAGACATTCCTCAATATATGCGTACAATTTCCGAGGGTCGCGAAGTTCCACATTATCAAAGTCCTCAAAGTTAATCGTTATCACATTTTCAGCTTTCACTCCCACACTCAGCAGATATTCCTGAAACATCTCCATCAGCGTTGACTTTCCGCAGCGCCTAACTCCGGTCACAATCTTGATTATCTGCTTGTCCCTAAGCGATATCAACTTGTTCATGTATGCTTCTCTGCTTATCCTTTTCATAGCCATAACATTTTTATATGCTGCAAATATAATCAAAGTTTTTGGATTTCATTCCCAAAACTTCAATATTTTGAAAGTTTTTGGATTTCATTCCAAAAACTTTTCAGTATATCTCTCCTCCTCCCCTGAAATTTCAAAAGGTCGCCAACCTATTCGGTTAACGACCTTTCTGCAATGTAGCGGGATCGAGAATTGAACTCGAGACCTCCGGGTTATGAATCCGACGCTCTAACCTGCTGAGCTATCCCGCCATCTCATTTTGCGAGTGCAAAGTTACGTCTATTATTTCAATCATGCAAACCAATCCACAAAAAAATTTCCTAGTCCTTCCTGTTTTCGTGCATTTTTAGCACTACCCGTTGGTATCTTCGCCCCATAACGCTTCGCATGAAATCCAAAGCCAGCCATATCGCCACAATTCCGTCATTGCCCGTCAGCCATGATGCGGAATCATTTACCAATACAAAAAAACAAGCGAAAAATGAAACAAAAAAATCATGGGACACGGCATTAACTACATTATCACTCAATCACTTGCACAGCCATTATTGTCCCACACACTCACCTATTTTTACAAACCTGTAAAAACAATTCAAAATGTTATCAATTTGTTACATCGCCAAAATATCTTTGCAGCGTATAAAAATCAGAAAATTAATAGTCACTTAAAAATTACGCAGCAATGAACAATTCATTTTTCAGCCGGTTTACTCCAAAAGAGCCTAAATTCTTTCATCTGCTTAAAGAATTAGCAGGTGTTCTCGTCGCAGCTTCCGATATTCTCACCGAATGTCTTAAAAGCTCAACTCACGACGACCGCATGGAACTTTACCACCGTATCAAGGATATGGAGCGTAAAGGCGACCAGATTTCACACCGTATATTCGAGGAATTAAGCACATCCTTCATAACTCCTTTCGACCGCGAGGACATCCACGCTCTTGCCGACTTCATCGATGATTCAATCGACCGCATCAATAGCTGCGCAAAGCGTATCGCCATCTACAACCCTAAGAAAAATGATGTGGGTTGGATTGAACTTGGCAAGATTGTCCATAAGGATGCAGAAGTCATCAATCTCGCCATGGACGAGCTTGAGCATCTCCGCAAAAATGCAGGCAAAATCAAAGGTCATTGCGTTGAACTTCACGACCTTGAAAATCAGGGCGATGACGCTTACGAACTCGCGATTATCCGCCTGTTCGAGGAGGAGCGCGACGGCATCGAAATCATCAAGACGAAGGAAATCCTCAGCGAACTTGAACGCGCCACCGACGCTGCCGAGCGCGTCGGCAAAAGCCTCCGCACAATCATTGTAAAATACGCTTAATCAGTTCACCATTATGACTTTATTAATCATAATAATTGTTCTCGGCCTGCTTTTCGACTTCATCAACGGATTCCACGATGCGGCCAACTCAATTGCAACCATTGTGTCCACAAAGGTGCTCACGCCTTTTCAGGCTGTAATTTGGGCTGCATTCTTCAATTTCCTCGCCTTTTTCATCTCCAAATATATCATCGGGGAATTCGGAATTGCCAACACTGTGTCGAAAACCGTCTATGAGCAATATATCACCCTACCGATTATTCTTGCCGGTGTAATAGCTGCCATCGTCTGGAACTTGTTCACTTGGTGGCAGGGAATCCCTTCCTCCTCGTCACACACCTTGATTGGTGGCTTTGCGGGTTCTGCAATTATGGCCAACGGCTGGGGAGCAATTCACACCTCAATCATCGTCAAGATTGCTGCCTTTATTTTCCTTGCACCGTTCATCGGCATGTTAATAGCATTCCTTGTAACTCTGCTTGTCTATCGCATCTGCCGCCACACATCGCACCTGCGAGCCGAAGTCTGGTTCAAGCATCTCCAACTTGCCTCGTCGGCATTGTTCAGCATCGGGCACGGTCTGAACGATTCGCAAAAGGTTATGGGTATCATAGCTGCCGCAATGATAGCTTCGCACCTCAACGGTGAGTTCGGCATCGCCTCGGTCAAGGATATTCCTGATTGGGTGGCATTTGCCTGCTTCACAGCCATTTCACTCGGCACAATGTCGGGAGGTTGGAAAATCGTCAAGACTATGGGTTCAAAAATCACCAAGGTCACGCCTCTTGAAGGTGTCGTTGCCGAAACTGCCGGTGCAATCACGCTGTATCTTACAGAATACCTCAAAATTCCTGTAAGCACCACTCACACCATCGCAGGCTCAATCATCGGTGTTGGCGCCACAAAACGCCTTTCTGCCGTGCGCTGGGGTGTCACAAAGCAGCTGATGACCGCATGGGTGTTGACAATCCCAGTAAGTGCCGTTCTTGGTGCCGGAATATTCATCCTGCTGTCCACTTTTATGTAGATTTATTCTGAATCTTCTCTAATATTTCATATCTTTGTGGTTATAAAATCACAAAGATTTTTTTATGACACAGCCTTTAGTTTCAATAATAATTCCCGTCTATAATGTCGAGCGTTTCATGGAGCGTTGTGCTGAGTCATTGTTGAGCCAAACCTATCAGCCAATCGAGTTCATCTTCGTCGATGATTGCTCCACCGATTCGAGCCTCTCAATTTTGGAATCGGTAATTGCCCGTCATCAGGGCCGTAACGTGTCAGTAATTCACCTCGACAAAAATGGCGGACTTGCCCATTCCCGCACTGTAGGCATGGATGCCGCCACAGGCGATTACCTTGCCTTTTGCGATGGCGATGATTGGACCGAGGTTTCCATGATTCAAGGCATGGTCGATTATGCCGAAAGCACGGGTGCCGACATCGTCTGCACTCCATTCTTCATCAATCGTGGCGATAGTCAGTCAATATGCCGTTATCCTGCGGGCCTCCCATTAACTGACATCAACACCATTCCGCTCGATGCGCTGCATTTTGCGGTCTGGAACAAGCTTTTCCGCAAATCCCTTTTCAATGATAATGGTATTCGCCCGTTCAAAGGCGTGGATTGCTGGGAAGACTTCTGCATGACTTCCCGAATCTTCGCCCTTACCAACAATGTTGTCCTCCTCGACACTCCTTATTATCATTATCGTAAAGGCCAAAGTTCCGCACTCACGGCATCTTCGCAGCGTCGCATTCTCGAAGAGCATCTGCTATGCGCCGATAACCTGTCAGAATGGTTCAGCGCAAAAGGAGAGGATTTCAAATCCCGATATGTCCAATTCCTGCGCTTCATGAAATTCACCGCCAAAATCAAGATGCTCCGTGGCAGCCAAATCAATGTTACACGCTGGAAATCGACATATCTCGAAGTCAACACAGCCATCATGCGTTATCACAATGTGCCAATTCCCTATCGCCTCATGTTTTCAGCTGTCAACATTTTGCCGACTTCATTTTCCCAGTCGATAGCCAATTTTGTATGCCGATTCCGCCGATAATCTGATTGCATTTCCAATCAATTATTCCACGTCACAATAAAATGAATCCCTGCCGAAACCTAATGGCTCAGCAGGGATTCTGCAAGTTGCGAGTTAATATTAAAAATCGTCTCCGTTTAGTCGGAGGGATATTCTTTTTTATTTACCTCCGTGCTCAAAGTAAAGAGTGCGTGATGGCTGGTCGCAAACTTCAGCAGGGCCGAAATATTGGATAGGACCAGGATAGGTGTAGCAGGTATTCATAGCCCACTTCTCACGCTGCTCGGCAAATTTCTGGAATGGACGGCCGTCAAGTTCCACGAGAGCCTTTTGGATTACAGGCTTCATTTCGCCGTTGCGGTTCTCCATATTCATCATCATGGTGATTGGCACACCGCCTGCGAGCCATTGAACTGATGGCTTGGTAAGGTTACGGATTGATGACATATAGCCTGTAGCACCGCAGTTAATCAGCTGGGCTGCATTGAAGCCAAGTGCATAGCAGTAGTCAGCGTCAAAATTCGATGGGTCGGCGCAGCGTCCTTCGTATCCGAAGAAATGGTGAAGTGCTGAGAACTTACCATCGTAAGTGCCTTCTTCCTTCATTTCTTCAAGCTTCTTTGTAATCATATCCGACAGCAACTTCTCAGTTTCGATGAGTGAAACCTGCACATTCCCGTGAGGATCACGGTCAAGTGAAAGTTGACGGGCAACTCCTGCAGGAAGGCTCTTAAATGCAGCTGCTGAAGCCTCAGTAAGGTTGTTGAGCAGATATTCGCGCTGAGCCTTTGCATCAATCAGTGTGAATTCTATATTTTTAGCAATCAAATCATTGAGCTCGTCAATAAGTTTCCGCATAGCGGGAATGAACTCAATCAGTCCTTCAGGAATCAGTACAACGCCGAAATTGTTGCCTTGTGCAGCACGTTTTGCCACAACATTGGCAATATCAGCCACGATGTCGTCGAGCGACTTGTTCTTTGCCTGAACCTCTTCCGAGATTATGCAGTAGTTAGGATGCGTCTGTAGTGCGCAT
>JAKVKZ010000056.1 GCA_022484565.1 Muribaculaceae bacterium | reverse complement strand
ACATCCACGCTGCCCCTCGACTTGCATGTGTTAAGCCTGTCGCTAGCGTTCATCCTGAGCCAGGATCAAACTCTCCGCTGTTGTTATCTTGTTTCTTTTCTTTTTCCGTTGCTTTCACGGAATAGGAATTAAACCGGACTTCATTCGCGCAGCGCCGACCGCCTGCTTTGGACCCGCTGATCTATCGCCCTAAAGGCTGTATGTTTCCACCCTGGTTAGCTTCAAGAAATCTGACGGAGAGCTTCTCGTCACATGTTCTCCTGTCTCTTGCACTACCTAAAGTATTTCTGTCTGTCGCATCATTTCAATGACCTATTGCCTCCGCCTTTGCGCCTTTTCGGCAAGCGCTGAAAAAAACCGCCCGCGTAAACTATTCCGTTTCGCGAGGCGAGGTTCTGCAAAGATACTGCAAAACTTTTAAATCCTCCAAACTTTTTCGGATGTTTTTTCCAACTTTTTTTCATGCCCTCCGGCACGCTTCAAGTGGACTGCCCTTTTCGGGCTTGCGGGTGCAAAGATAGATATTTTCCGCCACCCCCACAAACCATGAGCAAACATTTTCAATATTTTCTACATTTTTTTTGGTACGTTAGCGGAAAAATGACAAAATACAGCCATGAGAGAAGATTATACATATAATAAGGTGTGACATAATATGAGGACATACCATATCACACCTTAGAAGGAGCAGGAGATATTTGCTGAATGAACTTTTATTCTTTTAGTTTCGGCTTTTCGATTATTTCAAGCCTTTCGGCTATTTTCGGCTTTTCTGACAGTTCAGGCCTTTCGATTAAGTTTGGACGTTCCATTGTTTCAGGCTTTACTGATAGTTCGGGCATTTCGATTAATTTTGGACGTTCCATTGTTTCAGGCTTTACTGATAGTTCGGGCATCTCGATTATATCCGATTTTTCAAATAATTTTGGTGTTTCGAGATAGATTATTCTTTCGGAAACACGTTGATTGTAAGAATCGGGAGGGAAAAGTTCGAGGCAACGCGGAGGAATCTTGTTGCCATAGGCATAATTATACTCGGTGCAGCGGTCGTAACGGTCGTTAACCATGCCACGATAGCCACGATATTCGAAGTCGTAACTGTGAAAAAATTCCGGATAATTCTCCCTCTCATCGTCGGTCGGAACATATTCCGGCAAGTCAGCATCATTATGGCTGGAATCTGACGGAATGTCGCGAAATATATAACAATCCTTGCCGTATTTCTCATTTGGAGGAAACAAGGCGTCAATCCACTTGGGAATGGCAATTCCACGGACACGAGCCTTCTGAGCAAGAATGTCGTAAATGGAATCGTTGTCCCACTTGAAGTAAATTTCGGCAGGCAGATACTGGGCAAAGAAGGCAGGGAACAGCTGGATTTCGCGGGTAAAGCAATAATCATCGCCACGACGGGTTAAGCAGCAGTTGATGCGGTGACGGGTACGCTCAAAAAGGTCGTCGCAGAACTCACGGTCACGTTCGGCAAGACGGATACGACGTGCCTTTTCCTCTGGTGACATCTGCCATACAGGAACAACGTCGGACTCAACTTTACGGTGGAACCTGAAACCACTCGGACTGAACACCTCGGCGAAGCGCGGCGGAACGGGAATGCCCTTGGCGAGAGCCTTCTGGACAAGGAAGTCGTTGATGGTGTTCCTGTCAACTTTAAATTTCAGCTCATAAGGCACGGGCTGGAGGAAGAAGTCGGGATAATCGCGGAACTCGCTGTAGGTAGGACGGTAAATGCGAACGAAATAATAGTCCTCGTTCTGCATTCTTTCGTAAGTGGCACTGTAAACATCATCGTAGAAATCGGCACTTTCGTCGAATTCTTCTGGATTTGACTCCTCAACAGTGTTGATTAATGTGGATTGCGGCACAAGCGCATAACTTTCAGTATTCATTTTTTCAAGTTTAAACATTGTATTTTTATTATTTATAAGATTCATAATATCGATTAGTTTCGGGATGAATTGAGGTGCTGTTTGCGGGGAGGTTTTAAGCACTAAAGCGGTGGAGGAAACTTCGTGGGTTTGAACACCCGATTCGCTTGTAACTCCGTGAGCATCTGATAGGTTACAAGGGTGTTCACGGTTAGACGCTTCACACACTATTTCGCTATTTTCAGGCTCGGTTTGGGATAGGCTTTCTGCTGGGATTTCCTCGAACTCAGCATCAGATTCTTCAATGCCGGTTTGGGGGTTGGCTTGTGGCACTAAAGGGGTGGAGGAAACTTCGTGGGTCTGAACACCTGATTTGCTTGTAACTTCCTGAATGGATGATGCGTTATGAGGGCGCTCACGGTTAGACGTTTCACACACTATTTCGCTTTTTTCAGGCTCGGTTTGCGCGGGGTTTTCTGCTGTGATTTCCTCGAACTCAGCATCGGATTCTTCAATGCCGGTTTGGGAATTTTGCGGATTTTGGGTGGCTTCATCTTCCGGAACTTCCTTTGCACCATACTTGCCGATGATTTTGGAAACGGTTGCTGGTGATACACCGACCACCTTGGCGATAAGACGCTTTGAGGCACCTTGCAGGGAGGCGAGAAGACGTATGGACTCGACCTTGTCGGGAGGCAGGCACTGGCGACCTATCAACGAGCTTTCGGCACAACATTCGTCCTCGACAAAACGAAGCCCGTAATCGACACGGCTGATTTTGCACGGAATCACGTTGTTCTTTCCATAGATGATATTGCCGGTACGGTCCTTGATTTGCTTGATGTAGCGGACATCGGGATCGGAGACGCTTTGGCCGATGGCGAAGGCGGAATCGCAATGGTTGATGAAGGCACGGGAGAAGGCAAGGTCGTTGATGCTGAGCGCACGGTTGGGACTGTGCTTGCTGGTGTGGGCGAGGATTAGGATTGAAAGGTCGTAAAGACGCTGCAATTTCCAAATCGCGGTGACGAACGCGCCGAAGGCGGCGGGAGAATATGATGTGGTGCAGAGGGCCGAGAGGTTGTCGATTATCAGGAACGGCGCACGACGCTCGCGGATTACGTGCTTGATGGCAAAAAACGCATCGTAGGAATCATATACGCCATTGTCGTAAACAGGGGTTACACGGATGAACTGCTTGGTGAAATGGTGCATGCCCTCTTTGGTGGAGTAGCGCGAGGAGAACTGCTGGAGCGACTGCTCGAAATCATAATAGAGGACGTTGCGATGGAAACGGCGGGACACCTCGTCGGCAATCTGAACGGCAAGGATGCTCTTGCCGAGATTGGTGTCGGAAAATAGGCAGCAAATATCACCGTCATACCAGATGTTATGCCAAAGATTGACGCGCGGGCCGAGATTGATGCCGCTGACGGTGTCCTTGTCGCCGCTGGCGGCGTTGAACCTTGCATGCGCGTCACGGCGATGCTTCATCTGCTCCTTGCTGAAGAAATCCGTTTCTCCACCAGTACATTCCCAACGATAATCGCTATTTAAAAACATAATAATTCATTTTAATGGATTGCATAGCAAAAATAGAGAGCGAATGAATGGCGGATGCAAGAAAAACGGAAAAATGGATTGTGGAAGTGGGGAATTTTTGGGGAATTCTTATTTGACTTTAGGGCTTATAATTAAAATGCTTCGCAATTTTTGTGGGATAAAGCAAATTTTGTTGCACCACTTTGGAGTGGGAAATACCATGTTTAACAACTCCTCCGGCACTCCGTGCCCGCGCTACGCGCCATATTCTGCGCTTTGCCCACCGGGCAAATGCTCAAATATCCTCTTAGACACAAAGAGGAGGACCTATCTAATTCATATTCAATGAATTAGATAGAGAAAAATGCTTTGCATTTTATTGGTAAAGCACCCATGACGTGGGAGGGCGCATACATGGATGCGCCCCTACTTTGGGGATATTTTGAGCTGGCAGATTTGATAATAGGCCATATTCGCCCAATTCGCCAAATTGGAAATTGCTTCGTGATTTTTTGGGATAAAGCACCTGTTATGCGGGAGGGCGCATACATGGATGCGGCCCTACTTTGGGGATGTTTTGAGCTGGCAGATTTGATGATTGGCCAAATTCGCCTAATTTGAATAATTAGAAATTGCTTCGCAATTTTTGGGAATAATGCACCTTTTATGCTTCGCAATTTTTGGAAATGCTAATCCACTTTATGGAGGTCATGCCCCATACGGGTTTTCTTGGTGTGCATGTAGAAACGATTATACTTGTTGGGAGTGACTTCAATCGGAACATTTTCCACCACTTCCAAACCATAACTTTCAAGACCTACACGCTTTACAGGATTGTTGGTGAGAAGACGCATCTTCTTTACACCTAATATACGAAGGATGTTGGCCCCTACTCCATAATCACGCTCATCGGGCTTAAAACCAAGATGGACATTGGCATCAACCGTGTCGTAACCATGCTCCTGAAGTTTGTAAGCACGAATCTTATTCATCAATCCTATGCCACGACCTTCCTGATTCATGTAAACGACTACGCCTTTACCAACCTCATTGATTTTCTGCATGGCAAGATGCAACTGCTCACCACATTCACACCGCAACGAGCCGAAAATGTCGCCTGTTGCACATGAGGAATGGACACGGACAAGTATTGGCTCATCGGGAAGCCACTCACCCTTGATTAGCGCCATGTGCTCCAAACCGTTGGAATTTTCACGGAACGGAATGAGACGGAAATGACCGTATTCAGTAGGCAAATCGACTTCCTCACCGACTTCGACAACATTTTCCTTGCGAAGACGGTAAGCAATCAAATCCTTGATAGATATGATGGGGAGATTGAATTTTTCAGCAATTACGAGCAACTGCGGAAGACGTGCCATGGTGCCATCGGGATTGATAATCTCGATAAGAGCAGCCACTGGGAAAAGTCCAGCAAGACGAGTGAGATCGACGGCAGCTTCAGTGTGACCGGCACGGGAAAGAACACCCTTGTCCTGAGCACGGAGAGGACTTACATGGCCCGGCCTGCCGAAATCGGAAGGCTTGGCATCAGGGTCGGCAAGGGCAAGAATTGTGCAAGCCCTATCATGCATGGAAACACCAGTGGTGCAACCTTCAAGTTTATCGACAGTGACAGTGAAGGGAGTGCCGAGAACAGAAGTGTTTTCCTCAACCTGCATGTTCAAATCAAGCAAACGGCAACGTTCGGAGGTGAGCGGAGCGCAAAGCACCCCCCTGCCCTCACGGAGCATGAAATTCACCTTTTCCTCAGTGATTTTTTCAGCGGCAATAATGAAATCGCCTTCATTTTCACGATCCTCATCATCAACAACAATGACGAAACCACCGGAGCGCATTTGCTCAACGGCCTGCTCAATAGAGCTGAATTCTATTTTTTTATCAGACATAACGAACTAAAAATTAAAAAGACAGTGGAAAGCAGAAATCAATCGTCACGATTACGATTGTAAGCCGCATATTTATCAAAATCAGAATAAATGCCAATAAGCTCATCGCAAACAGAAATGACAGAACGCAAATCGCGCCTTAAATTGCGCTGATGCCTAACACCTATTATATAAAAAGGAAATCCAACAGGGAAAACAGCGACAAAAGCCATGCCAACCTTAGGATAGTTAGTGGGATGATAAGAGAGCAACTGACGAATAACCGGGAAGTCCATCAATTTATTGATGACAAGCTGATTACGGGAATTGCTAAGATAATCGACAGTATCCTCAAGAGATGACGAGAGAGAACGGAGCAAAGCCTTGTCGTAGCCATGCATCCAATAATCGACGTAAGACTGCCGCCGCGAATAACGCTTGAGGAAATCGCCACAAGAGTCCTTGACCACATTAAGACGACGAATAGCCTCATCGGGAACAACATTATCGATAACGACCTCCTTCATGTCAACATGACGGGTGACATGAGTGCCGGTGATTCGCTTAAAGAACTTGCGGTAAGCATCAGGATTGAGGACGGCAGAATCGTTGATGGCCTTGTAAGTAAGGAAAATACCCAAAGGCAACAAGACAGCTGAACTGAGCCAAATTCCCTGCCATACCTCCCAACGACCATCGCGCGCCATCTTATAGCCTGAATTATCAATTACATAATAGATGATAAACAAAATGACAGAAATGACGAGCGGCGCACCAAGACCACCCTTACGGATGATAGCGCCAAGCGGGGCACCGATGAAGAAGAAGATGAGGCAAGCCAACGACAAGGTGAACTTTTTCTGCATCTCAATCTGGTGACGACGCACAGTGACATAATCCTCCTGCATGGAGAAGCCCATAAACTCATACTGCTGCTGCATTTGATAGGCATGCGCCATGGCGGCAGCGACATAAGCACGCTTCTTATCCACTGATGCGGCATTGAACACGGAATCGATGTCGACAACGTGCTTCACGGCAGGCAGCTTAGTGACTTCGAGAGTACGGACATTATTTTTATAGACATAGTGACGGGTGGTGACGCCAAAAAGCGGCTCCTCCTTCATCTGTTCGGAAACATGAGTACCAGCAGAATCGATACGGCAAGAAACCGAATCGATGGTGTGACGCAACTCAGCAATGTTCTTACCGACATACTGATTGCGCATATTCTGGTCGCTAAGCCGATTGAAATTGGCATCGAAAGGAATGAGGATGCTCTTATCGTGGAAAGATTCACGGCGATAAAGCATATTATTGGCACTTGCCATAGGACGATTATCCTTCAAATCCTCAAATTCCTCACCAGTGAAGAGCTGAAGGAAAAGATGCTTCTTATTTTCAGTAAAGCTCAATTTGGCGGAATCGGCAAGAAGGATGTTGGCATAGCCATTGCCATCGGAAACATCATAAATCATGATGTGATAAAGTTCGCCGGTATCCTTGTTTTTCTGCTTGACAAAGAGATTATAACCATCGATGCCATCGTAGAAAGCACCTTCGGGAATGTCGAGTTCAGGAGACTTCTGCCTTGCGGAGAACAACAAAGTCCACATCTTGACCTGCGCCTTGGGCAAAACATCATTCTGGAAGAAGAAAGCCGCCACAGAGACAATGGAAACGATGACAATGAGAGGCGACATGACACGAAGCAGCGAAATGCCAGAAGACTTCATGGCCGTAAGTTCGAGATGCTCACCAAGATTACCGAAGACCATGAGAGATGCAAGCAGCAACGCCAAAGGCAAAGCAAGCGGAATGAGAGTGAGAGCCGCATAGAAGAACAATTCACCAAGCACCTCAATGTCGAGACCCTTACCGACCAAATCATCGATATATTTCCAAAGGAACTGCATGAGGACAATGAAAAGGCAGATGAAAAACGTCATTACAAACAGCGGCAAGAACGTTTTCAACATGAACAAATACAGCCTTTTTATGTACAGCTTACGGATGAAGTTCTTAAATGGCTTAATAAACTTACGCATTTAACGAAATAAATAGAAATTCAGTGCAAAAGTAGCAATAAAAACCAAAAAAGAGCATCAAGAGGGAAATAAATAATGTGAAGAACGAGGGAATCAGGAGCAGCCAAGAATGCGCTGAAGAGAATTAACCTGATTAACCCAAAGACCCTTAGCCTCTTCCAGCTCGTCGGGGTCGGAGAAATCAGTGACAGTGAGAACAGTGCGATCGGTCAATTCAGAGACGGAAATCTTAAACTCAAAGAAAGTGCGACGGTCGTCGTCGTCGGACCAATGAAAGCGGATGTAAGAACCAGTGTAAACGACCACCATAGTGGCTTGGGAAACAGAGCCATTCCAAGAGAAAGAGAAGGTTTTGCCAACACGTGTGACCTCATCGGCAAACCACTGCTGCAACCCCATAGGAGAAGAGACATATTGCCAAAGAAGCGCGGTGTTGATGCTCTTCATTTCAAATTCGAGAGAATATTTAATTTTAGCCATAAAAGAATCATAATCATTTTCAAGGTGCTAAATAAATACATTCCGAGGATACACACAACAGTTTTTGAAGATAAATCACAAAAGAGCCAACAGAAAAGAGAAAAATAACAATAAACACGGAAAATTAACATAGAAATATTAAATATTCTGAAAATTATGATATATTTTTGCAGTGACTAATAACAAAAAAGATATGGGATTGTTCAAAACATTGAAAGACAAAGCGGTAGCGAACAAACAACGCATTGTACTTCCAGAAGGCGAAGAGCCAAGAACCCTGCAAGCAGCCGACCGAGTAATAGCAGACGGAATTGCAGAGGTAACATTAATCGGTGACCGTGAAACGATCATGAAAAAAGCAGAAGAATTAAAGCTCAGCCACATAAGCGAAGCTAAAATATTCAATGCGAACGATGAAAAAGCGACAGAAAAATACGCAGAACTCTTTTACGAACTGAGGAAGAAGAAAGGCGTGACAATGGAAGACGCCCGCAAGAAAGTGAAAGACCCGCTGTATCTTGGCTGCCTGATAATAAAGATGAACGAAGCCGACGGACAAGTAGGCGGAGCATTGCGCCCGACAGGCGACGTGCTGAGAGCGGCATTCCAAATCATAAAGCCGGCACCCGGAGTGAACTGCGTGTCGGGAGCATTCGTGATGCTGATGCCGGAAGGCTCACCTTACGGAACGAACGGGATAATGGTGTTTGCAGACTGCGCAGCCATACCAATGCCGAAAGTTGAAGAATTGGCACAAATAGCAGTGCTGTCGGCCCAAACAGCAAAGAACATAGCAGGCATAGACCCCAAAATAGCCATGCTGAGCTTCTCGACCAAAGGGAGCGCAAAGCATGAGAACGTGGACAAAGTGGTGGAAGCCACAAAACTCGCAAAAGAGATGGATCCGACACTGAAAATCGACGGAGAGCTACAGGCCGACGCAGCCATAGTGCCATCGGTGGCATCGCTGAAAGCACCAGAGAGCGATATAGCAGGAAAAGCAAACGTGCTCGTATTCCCGAACCTTGAAGTGGGCAACATAGCATATAAACTTGTACAGAGGATAGGCGGCGCACAAGCCGTAGGGCCACTCATGCAGGGACTGGCACGCCCAGTGAACGACCTGTCGCGCGGATGCAGCCCGGAAGACATCTACAAGACAATCATCATGACCTGCAACCAAGCAATTGACCAGAAGAATGAAGATATCAAGAAACAATAATAATAACCAATAAACAAACTTTATGAACATTTTAGTGCTTAACTGCGGAAGCAGCAGCGTGAAGTACAAGCTGATAGAGATAAAGAGCAAGAAGGTTCTGGCTGAAGGCGGAGTAGAGAAAATAGGACTTGACGGACCATTCGTGAAGTTCAAACTTGCCGACGGAAGCAAAAAGAAACTTGAACTTGAAATCAAAGACCACGAAGGAGCAATCGATGCAATCCTTGAACTGCTCACAGGAAAGGAATGGGGCTGCATAAAGAGCTACGACGAAATCGACGCGGTGGGCCACCGCGTGGTGCATGGAGGCGAGAAATTCAACAAGAGCGTGCTAATCAACGATGAAGTGATAGCCAAAATCAAGGAGTGCTACGACATAGCGCCGCTGCACAATCCGGTGAACATGGCAGGCATCAACGCAATCACGCACATCATGCCGAAAGTGCCACAAGTGGCAGTGTTCGACACCGCATTCCACCAGACAATGCCGGCAAAAGCATATCTGTACGCATTGCCATATAAATACTACACAGAAGAAGGAATACGCCGCTACGGATTCCACGGAACGAGCCACCGCTATGTGAGCCACCGCGTGTGCGAATTTTTGGGAGTAAACTTCAATGAGCAGAAGATAATCACCTGCCACATCGGCAACGGGGCAAGCATAACAGCCGTTGACCACGGGAAGAGCATCGACACTTCGATGGGACTTACACCGACCGAGGGCCTGATGATGGGAACCCGCACGGGCGACATCGACCCGGGAGCATTGGTTTACCTGATGAAAAAGCACAACATGACAGCCGAACAACTGCAAGACCTCGTCAACAAGGAAAGCGGAGTGCTGGGAATCACAGAAATGACTTCGGACATGCGCGAAATTGAGGATGCAGGCGCAGCAGGCAACAAACGCGCCCGTCTGGCTCTGGACATGTACGAAAACAGAATAGTGAAATACATAGGAGCATACATCGCCGAGATGAATGGCGTGGACATCATAGTATTCACAGGTGGTGTGGGCGAAAACCAAATGGGAACACGCTGGAACGTGTGCAAGCAATTCGGATACATCGGACTGAAGATTGACGAGAAATTCAACTCAACCCTGAGAAGCAAAGAGGCTGTGATGAGCACTCCTGACTCGAAGGTGAAAGTGGTGATGATTCCTACTGACGAGGAATACATGATTGCCCACGACACAGAGGCAATTGTGGAAGGCAGAGAAGTGGAATAAATCACACATATATATTATACTAAAGGTCCCGCAGAATTTCTGTTCTGTGAGACCTTTTTTATTATGAGATAACCGCTGTGACTAAGGATTGCAAGGTGATGATAAGCCTACAATTTTAACCGCCCTACTCGTCCTTTTCGCTAAGTTCGAGCCAACGGAATTCCTTTTCGTCGATGATGGACTTGAGTTCATCATAACGCGCGGATTTTTCAGCAATGTCGGGAATCTGCGTGCCGCTATTGAAAAGAGCCTCAAGAGCCGACTTTTCCTTGTTCAACGCGTCGAGTTCGGCAGTGATTGACTCAAACTCCCGACGCTCGGCAAAAGTCATGCGATTTTTGGCGGAATGTGACGAAGAATACTGCTTCTTGGCGGGCTTTTCATCGGCAGGCTTTTCCTCTTCATCCTTCAGCGAAAGCCATTGGCGATATTCGGAATAATTGCCCGGGAAATCCTGCACCTCGCCATTGCCATGAAAGACAAAAATGTGGTCAACTGTACGGTCCATGAAGAACCTATCGTGAGAAACGATGATGACACAGCCACGAAAACGGGAAATGTAATCCTCAAGCACTTCGAGAGTTACGATGTCCAAATCGTTGGTAGGCTCATCGAGAATAAGGAAATTTGGCTTGTGGATAAGGACCGTGGCAAGATAAAGGCGACGACGCTCACCACCGCTCAACTTGGCGACCAGTTTCTGCTGATCGGAAGGCGTAAAAAGGAAAAGTTGAAGAAATTGCGAGGCAGAATAGCTGGTCTTTTCATCGAAAGACACGTGTTCGGCAATCTCGCTGATGCAATCGATAACACGTTTGCTCTCATCGAATGTGATGCCCTGCTGACTGTAATAGCCGAAGCGGACAGTGTCGCCAATGTCGAAACTGCCGCCAGAAGGAGCAATCTCACCGAGAAGCAGACGGAGAAAAGTGGTCTTTCCCACTCCATTGTCGCCAACGATGCCGAGTTTCTCGTAACGGGAGAATGTGTAATTGAAATCGCGAAGAATCACCTTATCGCCAAAATTCATGCTGACATGATGGGCATCAAAAATTTTAGAGCCAATATAGGAAGATTTTATGTTAAGTTCCAGGTCGCGCTGCTCACGACGCTGCGCGGCACGCTTTTGAAGCTCATAAAAGGCATCCTTGCGATACTTTGCCTTTCCGCCACGAGCCTGAGGCATACGGCGCATCCAGTCGAGTTCGGTGCGAAGAAGATTTTTGGCCTTGGCAACTTCAGCATTCTGCGATTCAAGACGCTCCTCACGTTTTTCGAGATAATAATTGTAGTTGCCATTATAAGTGAAAATCGATTCTTGGTCAATCTCAATAATCTTGTTGCAAACACGGTCGAGGAAATAACGGTCGTGAGTGACCATGAGCAAAGCAATTCGGCTTCGGGAAAGATAATTTTCGAGCCACTCAATCATTTCAATGTCGAGGTGATTGGTAGGCTCATCGAGAATAAGCAATTCAGGGTTGCCAAGAAGAATTTTGGCAAGAGCGACCCGCTTGACCTGACCGCCAGAAAGTTCACCGACAGGCTGATTGAGTTGGGTAATCTTCAATTGAGAAAGAATTTGCTTGAACAAATCCTCATAATCCCAAGCACCGAGAGAATCCATTAAGCCTGAAGCGGCAGTGACAGCAGCATCATCACCCGAAGCAAGAGCCAACTCATAACTGCGGACGGCACGGGAAACATCATCGTCGCCATAGACGCAAGTGTCGATAACGCTCAAAGAAGACGCAAATTGAGGCAACTGCTCGAGATAACCTACACGAAGACCATTGCGGAAGACTACCCTGCCGCTATCGTAAGATTCTAATCCGGCAATGATGCGGAGAAGCGTGGATTTGCCCGAACCGTTCTTGGCAATCAGCCCGATTTTCTCGCCTTCGGCAATTCCAAAAGAAATGTCGCCGAAAATCAAACGGTCGCCAAAAGACTTGGTGAGATTATCAATTTGAAGGAAAGAGACCATAAAACATTAATTTTGCACAAAGATAGTGATAAATTTTAGCATGATGAAAGAGGCGAAACTATCAAAATGACACTTTAGGGAAAAGATTTAACAAAAAAATTTGATATTTATCGGCAAAAATGATGCGTGGAAAAGAAAAAAGCTATATATTTGTAAAGTTTCTTCAGAAAATGAAGAGAAAAAGAGTTATACCATTAAATATAATATTATCATGAACGTTGAAGAAATTTTAAGTAATCTTGAGGCTAAGCATCCCGGCGAAAAGGAATACTTACAGGCCGTGAAAGAAGTGTTGCTATCAGTGAAAGATGTTTACAATCAACATCCTGAATTTGAGAAAGCAAAAATAGTTGAACGCATGGTAGAACCTGACCGCGTGATAAGTTTCCGCGTGACTTGGGTTGACGACAAAGGCGAAGTCCAGAACAATTTGGGATACCGCGTTCAATTCAACAATGCGATTGGCCCGTACAAGGGCGGCATACGCTTCCATGCTTCAGTGAATCTTTCAATATTAAAATTCCTCGGATTTGAGCAGACATTCAAGAATGCGCTGACCACATTGCCAATGGGCGGTGCAAAAGGCGGTTCCGACTTCAGTCCGCGCGGAAAGAGCGACGCTGAAATAATGCGTTTCTGCCAAGCATTCATGCTGCAACTGTGGCGCAACCTTGGTCCTGACAGAGATGTACCGGCTGGTGACATCGGCGTTGGCGGTCGCGAAGTGGGCTACATGTTCGGAATGTACAAACGTCTTGTGAATGAGCATACAGGCACATTCACCGGCAAAGGCCTTGAATTCGGCGGATCAAGAATACGTCCGGAGGCAACAGGTTTCGGTGCATGCTACTTCGTACGCAACATGCTGAAGACAAAAGGCATGGACTTCAAGGGCAAGAAAGTGGCAGTGTCAGGCTTCGGCAACGTGGCTTGGGGCGCAGTGACAAAAGCTACCCAACTTGGAGCAAAAGTTGTGACAATATCAGGTCCTGACGGATACATCTATGACCCTGACGGCATCAGCGGCGACAAGATTGACTATATGCTCCAGCTGCGTGCAACAGGCGACGACATCGTTGAACCATACGCAACAAAATATCCGGGTGCGACATTCTTCCCGGGCAAACGTCCATGGGAACAGCCAGTTGACATTGCAATGCCTTGCGCTACACAGAACGAGGTGAGCAAAGAAGATGCCGACAACATTGTGAAAAACAAGGTGGCCTGCATAGCAGAAGTGTCGAACATGGGCTGCACACCTGAGGCAATCGACACATTCATCGCCAACAAGATGATGTATGCTCCGGGCAAGGCAGTGAATGCCGGCGGAGTTGCAACATCAGGCCTTGAAATGAGCCAGAATGCAATGCACCTGTCATGGCCAGGCACAGAAGTTGACGAACGTCTGCACAACATCATGAACGACATCCACGAGCAGTGCGTGAAATACGGCACAGAGCCTGACGGATACATCAACTACATGAAGGGCGCAAACATCGCCGGATTCATGAAGGTGGCTCACGCAATGATGGGACAAGGAGTAATCTGATTACAGAGGAAACATAACTATAATGATAAAGGGGATTTCGGAAACGAGATTCCCTTTTCTATTATATATGAAGATTTTATGAGACAAGACGCATACATTAAAAATCAGCATTATTAATTACAAAAGTGCAATAATTCCGCATAAAGCCTTTCAATTTCACATAAAATTAGTATCTTTGGCACGATTTTGGAAGCTAATGCAAGAATATGTATATGAAAAGATCTCTTATGTTACTAATTATGACAAATTTATGGAGGCAAATTATCACCAGAATAATCATAAATGAAAACGACATTTGACAAGATACGTACGCTATTAAATCAAGATAATATGGTGATACCCAAAGACATAGAGGCCAATAATTATATAAATATTTTGCAGAAAAAATATTTAGCGTAATTTTGCAAAGTCAAACTAATTTGTAAACTCAGATGTGCAAAGCCAAAATATTATTATTAATCATTACTTGCTGCATTCTTACGTCTTGTTTTAAGGAGGAACCTCTCAATGCCGAATGCGACATTGAAAAGGCTTACGTGCACGTGGGCAACCCAGAGACGATGTTCTTCAATGCCTCAGATTCGATGGTTTCGGTGCCATATACCGATTCCACCGTCATCTTCAACGTGCGCAAACAAGCCGATGTGTCAGCCATGGCACCGAAATTCCAACTCACCGCCGGTGCGACGATAAGTCCCGACAACGGCTCGGTACACGATTTTACAAAGGAAAGCGTCAACTATACAGTGACTTCAGAAGATGGGAAGTGGCATCGTTCGTATATGGTAAGTTTCAATCAAGTGATAAAAACCATAAACGATACCATCACCTACAACTTTGAAAGTTACGAACTGGAGACGCAAAAACAAAAATATTATGTGTGGCATAATGAGCGCGACGACGGCACGCTGGGCAATGACTGGGCAACAGGCAACTCAGGGTTCAACCTCAGCCGCGGTTCGGCCAAACCCGATGAATATCCAACAACTCCTTTAACCGAAGGCTACGAGGGTTCGGCTGTCTGTCTGACCACATGCGACACAGGACCATTCGGGGCGATGGTGAACAAGCGCCTTGCGGCAGGCAATCTTTTTTTGGGCACCTTCGACTTGACGTCGGCACTAAAAGACGCAATGAAAGCTACACTCTTCGGCATCCAGTTTGATAAGAAACCGATTAAGATAACGGGATACTACAAATACGCTCCCGGTGCCACTTTCCAGGACCCTAAGGGCAATGTGGTGGCCAATCGTGTGGACAGTGCCGCCATCTATGCCGTGCTCTACCGCAATCATGATGCAGATGGAAACGCAGTGGTGCTCTACGGCGACAATGTGAAGACCAGCAACCTGATTGTTGCTCTGGCCGACATGGAATATGTGAAACCTACCGACCAATGGACTCCGTTTGAAATATCATTCAATTATCAGTCTGCTCTGGATGAGACTCTGCTCGAAAACCGTGGCTACAGTTTCACGGTGGTGTTCTCATCAAGCAAAGAAGGCGACAAATTTGAAGGGGCCATAGGCAGCAAGCTATTGATAGACAAGGTAAAAGTGATATGTACTGAGGAAAAATAAGATGATAAGAAGAATTATATATTTGTCAATAATGTTGCTGATTACTCATGTTTCCGTGTGGAGCAAGAGCTTTTGCAGCGATGTGAATATCGACGCTCGACTGGGCTACAGCGTAGGCGGCACGGCTCCTGTGGGTATGCCTGCCACCATCAGAAAGCTGAACAGTTACACGCTTCAGCCCAATTTTTTGATTGGCGCTGACTTCACAAAACCGCTTGACAACCACTGGGGATTGCTCTTAGGACTGCAATTCGAGAACAAAGGAATGGAAACTGATGCCAAGGTTAAGAATTATCACATGCAGATTACGCGAGGCGGCGAAACGCTGGAAGGCGTCTTCACTGGCAACGTCAACACGCACGTGCGCCAATGGATGTTCACAATTCCGCTACAGGCATCATATAAAATATGTGAGATATGGGGACTGCGCTTCGGCCCTTACATCTCCTACGTGGTAAATCATTGCTTCGATGGCAGCGCCTACGACGGTTATCTGCGTGTGGGCGACCCAACTGGAGCAAAGGTGGAACTGGGTAGCGGCGACAGTGAACGCGGCACCTACGATTTCTCCGAGCACATGCGCCGTGTGCAATATGGCCTTGACTTGGGGGTGGACTGGCATTCATGCCACCGCTTCGGTGCCTTCGCTGATTTGTCGTGGGGGCTGAACGGTATTCACCACAGCAATTTCAAGACCATCGAGCAAACGCTTTATCCCATCTACGGGACAATAGGAATAACATATAAATTTAAATAAACAAGGAAGAAAATGAAGAGAATTTTTACTTTTATTACTTTGTTTGCCATCGCCGTATCAGCCATGGCAACAGATTACACCGACCAATTGACTGTTAATGTCAACGGTTCAATTACATCTCAGACTGCAACAATTTCCGTCACTCAACAGAACGGGAAATACACATTGAGTCTGAATAATTTTATCCTCTTGATTGGAGCGGAAAAGATGGGTATTGGCAACATCGTCCTCTCCGACCTCACCGGGCAGGACATCAACGGCTATACGGTTCTCAAAACCAAACAGGACATCACAATTACTGCAGGCAACGACTCATCTATAAGCGTATGGATGGGGCCTCAACTCGGCCTGGTTCCCGTTGACATGATCGCAAAAATCAAGGGCGACAAGCTCTACACGGTCATCAACATCAACATGCAATCGATGAATCAAATCATTCAGGTCACTTTCGGCACTGGATACCAGATTCCAAACTCCGACTTTGAAAATTTCCACACGGTTAGTTCCAGTTCAGTGGAGCCAAACAATTGGCACTCTTTCAAAAGCGCATCAGGCAACTTGGCTTCCATGGCAGGTGACCACCTGTTTAAATCGACCGATGTACGAACCGGAGCCACTGGCACCAGCTGTGCCCTCCTCAAGTCAACTTCCATCTTCACCATCATTGCCAACGGCACCATGACGACTGGACGCATCAATGCAGGTTCTATATCACCAGATAATACCGCCAACAATGCTTTTCTCGACATGAGCAAGACCGATAAAGATGCCAACGGCGACCCGTTCTACTCAACATTAAGCGACAATCCAGACTCACTTGCCGTTTGGGTGAAATTCACTCAGGGCACTCCCAACGCTGATCATCCTTATGCCACAGTAAGCGCTGCCATCACCGACGGCACTTATTATCAGGACCCAGAAGATAAGACCTACACCAACGTCGTGGCTAAGGGCAAGGACAATACCATCGCCAGCAACGGCAGCGTTTGGCAACGCATAGCCTTCCCTTTCAATTACACTTCAAACTCTGTTGACACCAAGGCCATTCTCGTCACCATCTCCACCAATGCCGATGCAGGAAAAGGTAGCGTTGACGAGTTGTATGTTGACGACATTTCGCTCATCTACAATGCCAAATTGACCTCCCTGAAGATAAAGGGTAACGATGTGCCTGGATTCAGCAGCGATGTCACCACCTACGACCTGTCAATGAAAGGCAAGCCATCAGCAGCCGACATCACAACTGCTACGGAAGGCAAAGGCGCTTTCACAATTACCGAAATCACCGAAACCACAACTGGTGAAACCGTGCTCGTCACTGTGGCTTCTGCCGACCTGAAAACTACCAAGAACTATACGCTGAACATCACCGATACCACCCAAGGCGGCATCAGCAATATCTCCACCGACAACGTTCAGCCTGTGGCAGTGTACAATATCAACGGCCAGCGCATTGAACACATGCAGCAACACGGTTTTTACATCGTAAAACAAGCCGACGGAAAGACTGTCAAGGTGCTGAAGTAACGACATACCTCAAAACAATAATAATCGCAAGGACATCCGAAATCGGAATCCTTGCGATTTTTTTGTTCTTACACGATATAAAAAGGTATATTTGCAAAAACAAACGATTAAGAAGATGAACGATGCCACAATTATAATCAGAGCCGTAGAAGCCTGCGACACGAAGCAGATTACAGAGATTTACAATCATTACATAATCAACAGCACGGCTACATTCGAGATGAAACCGATTGATGAAACTGAAATGCTGGAAAGAATCAATGGCATTACCGCTGAAGGCCCCTACTTTGTGTGCGAAAACGACGGAGAAATTTTGGGCTACTGCTATGCTCACCGCTGGAAAGCCCGCGCCGCATACAGAAAAACTTACGAGACGACCGTGTATATCTCGCCAAAACATTTAGGCAAAGGTCTCGGTACATTGCTGATGAGAAAATTAATCAGTGAATGCAGCAAGCGTGAAATTCATGCGCTGATAGCCTGCATTACGCAAGGCAACGAGGCAAGCGAGGCCATGCACAGAAAGCTCGGATTCAAGCAAGCATCGCACTTTGAGGAAGTTGGTGAGAAATTCGGCAAACTGCTTGGCGTGGCGGATTACGAGTTGATTATATGACATTTTTAACGGATCTATAGAATACCTACAAAATGACCTATAAGCAGAGAGCGAAACTGCCCATAAGTTAAATATTCTAAATATTTAGCCTTGTCAACAAAAAAAACGGGAAAAATTAAATACATATTAATAAAAGTATTATCTTTGCACCAAATATAGTGTGAGCTATGGATTTATTAATGAATTTAAATACTACTAATAATAAAAATGAAACTAATTAAATTATTCTGCGTTATGTTGAGTGTTCTGGCAATGACAGGATGCTCCAAAGATGAAGTTGCTACTCAGCCTACACAGACAGAGACTACTTCGGCTGACGGAACAACCGTAACAATGGTTGTACCGGCAGGTTGCAAAACAGTTCGTATTGATTACAAGACATCAACTGGCACTGTAAAGTCAATGAATGCAAGCATTTCCCCTAACGTAAACAAAGTTAACGGACGCGATGCATCATCAATCACAACAGCAAGCCTTGATGTGTATTCACCAAATGAGACATTCGTAAACATCTATGACGAAGACGGAAATCTTCTGATAGAAAACAAGCACATCAAAGCAGCAACAATGGCTGCCGGTGCAACGGGTGTAACTCTTCCTGAAGATGCTGTTAAGAATTATGTAACAGCTGATGGCCCTCAGACATTCTATCACTCAAGCGGTGTTGCCATGTTTGATGACAGTTGGCCAATAGAACCTATAGTGAATGATGTTGACGCTGATTTCAACGATGTAGTTGTTGATTATGACATTGAAACTAAAGCCGTTGACGCTGACTTAGCTCCTGACCAGCTCTATCGTGAGCAGACTAAAGTCGTAATGCACATCCGCGCTATCGGTGGTGGCTTCCCAACAAAAGCCTGCTTGGATCTTGAAGGATTGGATACAAAATATATCAAAGACGTTTCTGCTACTGTTACGCTTGGCAACTGGAACACACAAGTTCCAACAGCATTAGCTACTCCTACAGTTGACATTACCGGCAGCTATCCTATCATTAAGCTGAACAATTTGTGGTGGTTCAACACAGCAGAGGCTCATTCATACACTTACGTAAATTCAAAGACAGGCAAGACCCAAGTGTTCAACGACACAATCAGCAATATTCCTCAGACTCCAGCTAAGGACAAAACTCCAAGGTTCTACAATGTGAACCGCGGTTGCATCAACGTAGGCGGTGACCTTATCACACTAACAGTAATTTTCAAGGGCGCACTCCGTTCAACTCTTAGCTCTACTGAAAGCAGTGCTCAGTTGCAGAACTTCATTGATGCCGTCATGAATATTAACTCACAGAATTTCTACATCGTCACTCGTGACAAATATGAAATCCACATGAAGGGTTACAACCCAACTCGCGAATATACAACTTACGACACAGATGCTGCTACGGGTACAACGATGGACAACAGTACTACTTACTGCACTTCTGAGGGTCTCGTTTGGGGCTTCAAGACTCCAGTTCTTACACGCCACGCCTGGGAAAAGACTTCATTCTACAAGGCTTATCCTGACTACAGCGGATTTGTAAAGAGCAACGGCGCAAGCAATACTGATTGGTATAAAAACCCAGTTGGTGAGAACATCTCAATTTGGTGGTAATCCTCTGAGAGGAAAAGATAATTTACAAGAGGGTGTGTCAAAACGGCGCACCCTCTATTATTAAGCACAAAGCCCCGACTTTCTCAAGCCAGGGCTTTGCTATTTCCTAAAGTTTTTGTATCTTTAG
>JAKVKZ010000055.1 GCA_022484565.1 Muribaculaceae bacterium | reverse complement strand
CGTTTTCACATTCCAGCAGCTTGATGTCGCCGTCGATTTTCACCGTCGTCGCATCAAGCGTGCAGCTATAGGTGTAATCGCTGTTGGGCGCAGTGTAGGTGGCTCCTTTCATCAGCAGTGCCGTTGATGAGCCGTTAAGCGCTATCTTGCAATTCAGCACGCTGCCCACCGCTTTCTTGGTGGTCAATGTGAATGTTGACAGTCCTTCATAGTCTGCATAAGCATTAGTTTTTCTGTCGAAGTACTGCACCTTCCAGTTTTTGGCTTTTGCCGCCGCCACCTGCCTCATGAAGATTGTGTTGCTGTCGCGGGCGGGGTCGAAAACATTGAATGTGCCCGCCGTCGTTGCCGTGCGGTCAGCGAGCAGATTCACAATCCAGCCCATTTGCCCTCTGCCCAAGTTATTGCCTTCGCACTGAAGTATCTCCAGCTTGTTGGGATTGCTCAAATCAAGCTCAGTCAGCTTGTTGTATTCGCAACCAAGCCCAGTCATCTCGGTGCAGTTGCCCACATCGAGTTTTGTCAGGCTGTTGAGGCCGCATGAAAGCGTTGTCAACTTGGTGCATTTGCTCACGTCAAGGCTTGTCAGGCTGTTGTTGACACAGTAAAGTTCCGTCAATGAGGTGTCACCACTCACGTCAAGGCTTGTCAGGCTGTTGCTAGGGCAGTAAAAATTTGTGACATCGCCCGTGATGGTCACAGTGTCGGATGTGAGCGTGTAATGGTCACCACGACCGCCTGCACCGCTCACTGTGTAATTTCCGTTTGCGGTGATGACCATACTGATTTCATCGCCCACATTCATTGAAGTGGTCATTGTGATTACGTTTGCCGCCTGTGCGGTTATGCCCGCCATCATCATGATGATGGCGAACAAGATTTTTATTGAGTTAAGCTTCATTATCATTAAAGTTTTTGTTTTCGTAATTAATTCGATTGTTGAGGGATTCATGTTTTTTTTGATTGCCACTACCCGTGGGCGAGGGCGGATACATGGATCCGCCCCTGCTTTAATTCTATTCTTTCAGGAATAATTTCTTTACTGTGCCGTTGCTCATCTTCAGTATGTTCAGCCCGGGCTGCGGCTGAGCCAATTTCATGCCGTTCACATTGTAGATTGCCACGATGGTGGCGTTCCCGTCATCGGCAATGCGCTCAGTGCCTGTCAATAAGGAGCCAGTATAGTCTTTGAGAGTGCCGGAATTGTCAACCGACTTCACATTCCAATTCTTAGCTTTTGCCGCCACCACTTGTTTGGTGGTGCATACGTTGTTGTCGCCGTTGGTGTTGATTGCCACCACAGTGCCGGCATCCCTGCCTATGCGGTCGGGTAGCGAGGCTATCAGTGCATCCATATTTGCGCCCGCTATGGCATTGTTGCTGCAGTTCAGTGATTCGAGAGCTGTGTTGTCGCTCACTTTCAGCCATTTCAGGCTGTTGCCACTGCAGATGAACTGTGTCAACACTCCTGCCACTTTCATGGTGTCGGCACTCAGGGTATAGTATTTGGCTCCGCTAAGTGGTTCTGTTACTATTATGGCTCCGCTGATGCTGTCCTCGCCGTCGGCTGTGTAATCCACCCTGATTTCATCTCCTACTTTCCTTGTGCCTCCCATGCTGATTACAGGGTAAACTCCTGCATATTCTTCCACAATTGTGCTGGAATTGAGATGATTCACTGCATATACGCTCCAATTTTTGGCTTTTGCAGCAGCCACCTGCTTTCGGGTGATTATGTTGTTTTCAATGACTGCTTTTCCTGACTCGTCTGTACCAGTCTGGAGAACTGTCAACTTTCCCTCTGCCATTGTCCCTGAATTGCGGTCGGGCAGCGAGGCTATCAGGCGGTCTATCGCTGAGCCTTTCAGGTAATTGTCCAGGCACGATATTGACTCGGAATATACACCGGTGTTAGTGACGAGCGAGGTCAACGAATTGTGGTCGCACGACAGATGCTTGATGTCGCCGTCGATTTTCACTGTCGTCGCTCCCACTGTGCAGAGATAGTCAGAATGGGTGCTGTCGGGTGCAGCGTAAGTGGCTCCTTTCATCAGCAATGCCGGTGAACTGCCAAGCGTTATCCCGCAACTCAGCACGCTGCCCACCGCTTGCTTGGTGGTCAATGTGAATGCTGACATTCCTTCATAGTCTGAATATTTATCAGTTTTACTGTCGTAGGACTGCACCTTCCAGTTTTTGGCTTTTGCCGCCGCAACCTGCGTCATGAAGATTTTGTTGTTGTCGCCGGCGGTGTCGAAAACAACGATTTCGCCTTCAAATGTTCCTGTGCGGTCAGCGAGCTTATTCACTATCCCGCCCATTTGCCCTCTGTCCAAGTTATTGCCTTCGCAGTAAATTCTCTCCAACTTGTTGCTATTGTTCAAGCCAAGCTCAGTCAACTTGTTGTATTTGAAATAAAGCCAAATTAGTTCGGTGCATTTGCCCACATCGAGTTTTGTCAGGCTGTTGTAGTTGCAGTCAAGATTAATCAACTTGGTGCATTTGCTCACGTCAAGGCTTGTCAGTCTGTTTTGGTCGCATGCAAGCTTTTTCAGCTTGGTGCATTTGCTCACGTCAAGGCTTGTCAGTCTGTTGTCGTAGCAGAAAAGTTCCGTCAGCAAGGTGTCTCCGCTCACGTCAAGGCTTGTCAGGCTGTCGCCGTAGCAGATAAGCGATGTGACATCGCCCGTGATGGTGATATTGTCCGATGAGATGAAAAAATAACCACTTCCACTACTCTCGTTTGCACCGCTCACTGTGTAATTCCCGTTTGCGGTGATGCGCAGATAGATTCCTTCACCCACTTTCTTTGAAGTGGTCATTGTGATTGCGTTTGCCGCCTGTGCGGTTATGCCCGCCATCATCATGATGATGGCAAACAGGATTTTTATTGATTTAGGTTTCATCATATAAAGCTATTTATTTACTGACCCGCGATTCAAGAATGTTGATACGTTCAGCACCATTATGGCAAATGGAATTTTAATGGAAATCGTTTTTTTTCATTAATATAATATATTAATAAAAAAGCCTATAATTGCCACAAATGTAATTTATTATAACCACTTTTCCAAAAAATTAATGTGATTTTTTTGATGTCACCGCAAATCTTATCGCGTATTTTTTGATTTTTCCTTTTTTGTGGCATTTTTCTCTCCTCCTTAGTTAACTTTGCGTTGAGTTCTTTGAAAAATTGTCGATGCAAACGAATGAAATCATTAACTTTGCCATGAAAATACGAATTATGAGATGATTCCGAAATACAGATTGGCTATTTTTTTCGCTATTTTGGCCGCAGTGCTTTATGCCATTAGTATGCCTCTATCGAAGATTTTGCTTCGTTATGTGCAGCCGATGATGATGGCTGCTTTCCTTTACATTGGTGCAGGTGTGGGAATGTCAATTTTTGGGATAGTGCGTGAGCGCATGAAGTTGCCCGACAAAGAGGAGAAACTGAAGCGGAAGGATTTGCCTTTCACTGTTGCGATGGTTGTCCTCGACATTGCTGCTCCTATTTTCCTGATGTTCGGATTGAAAATAACCGCCGCGGCTAATGCTTCATTGCTTAATAATTTCGAGATTGTGGCCACGGCTGTGATTGCTATGCTGCTGTTTCATGAAAAGGTTAGCCGCAGATTATGGACGGCTATCGTGCTGGTCACTCTGGCCTGCATACTGCTGACGGTGGACGACACATCAAGTTTGAATTTCTCCTATGGCTCGTTGCTTGTGCTTGCTGCCTGTGCTTGCTGGGGATTGGAAAATAACTGCACAAGGTGCATTTCGCATAAGGACCCTATGGAGATAGTGATAATTAAAGGTTTCGGTAGCGGGTGCGGTGCATTATGTATCGCTCTTTCCATTGGCGAGGCTTTTCCGCTTTGGCAATATGTTCCGGCGGTTATGCTTCTTGGATTTGTGGCTTACGGACTGAGTATTTTCTTTTATACTTATGCCCAGCGTACCATAGGGGCCGCCATGACAAGCACATTTTATGCCGTTGCTCCTTTTGTTGGAATGTTGCTCTCGTTCATCATCCTTAGTGAAAAGCTGACATGGATTTTTGGTGTCGCCTTGGTTATTATGATGGCAGGCGCATATTTTGCCGTTGTTGACGGTCGAGGTAAATGATATTGATTCATTAATCTTTTGGGCTTGCTTTTTTATTCGGAAAAAGGGCGTAGACGTGTGTGCGCCACCTCACCGTGAACACCCTTGCGATGTGCCAGTAATTCAGGCGGTTAAGTGGCGTTTTCAGTGTTCACACCCACTTCGGAAAATCCAAGAAAACGGGTATGGCGGAAAGGTGCGTCAGGAGGCATGCCAGTGAAGGTGAAAAAAGGAGGCGGAATGAAATGAAATCCGTTGCTTGATTTGGGCGCGTTTTTTCATTGCGGATAAGGTGCCGACGTGTGTGCACCACCTCACCGTGAACACTCTTGCGATGTGTCAGTAATTCAGTCGGTTAAGTGGCGTTTTCAGTGTTCACACCCACTGCTGAAAAAGCCCTTGGAACTGGTGGGTTTCAAGGGCTGGAAAAAGGCTCGTTTTTATTGCTTATTTCACATTAATGCCAAGCAGGTCGTTGGCGACAATTCCGATTACGAAAGTTATCACTGCCACTGAGGCCGAAATGATGATCATCTCGAGGAAATTGCGCATAAACGGCTCATCCTTTGCCACTGCAATGTAATAGTTGAATGCGAGAATTATCACAAACACTATCATAATCATTATGATGAATGCCGTAAGGCAGGCGTCGGTCGGCAGAAGCAGGTAGGGGAGTACAAGCAGAATTACGGTAATCAGGTAGGATGCTCCGGTGTAGATGCTCGATTTCATGGCGTTCCGTCCGCCACTCGCGCGTTCAGCCAGATAATTGGATGCCGCCATGGAAAGGGTGGAGGATATGCCGATGATGATGCCCGTCACTGCCACCACCTTATTGTTCATCATGGCGAATGTGGAGCCTACAAGTGCGCCGGTGAGTTCCACAAGCGCATCGTTAAGTCCGAGCACCAATGCTCCCACATAGTGCAGCCGCTCCTCATCCAGCATGGCCTGAAGTTTCTCCTCATGTGCCTTTTCTTCGGCGAGAAATTCGTGGGCCTGCGGAATTGCGTCCTGCATGTCGTCGTAGTCCTGCGCTCCCATATCTTCCGCCTTTTGCATTTTCTTGATTACGAAGGTCATGCCCAGCAGCACGGTAAGGATTTTGAGCCATGCCAGCGTTCTCCATTTCGGCTTTACGTCCCTGTGGGTGTAGGTTTTCCAGAATGCGGCGTGATTTTCCTCGTCGAGGCTCATTTGCTGGAGCACCTTCTTGTTGTCGGGGTTCTTTTCGCGTTTCGCCATGAATGCGTAGATGGCTGTGCCTGTCACTTCGTCGATTTGTGCCTTGTTGATTGCGGCACGCAGTTGCGGTGTTATGTTTTCGTTTGTCATTGTTATTTTGATTTGTTTGTTTTTGCCTCGAATCAGTAAATTTCTGCAAATATAATAATTGTTGCGCTTTTGGTGTGGTTGCCGCTGCCTTTTTTTCTTCGTCTGGCCATTATGCGGCGCGAATGGTGCCAGTGGACTTCACTAAAACATATTGCGCGGAATATTTCGCATATTTACGGGTTTGTTCATGTTATTATTGTATCTTTGCTTCAAATAACTATAAAATAACAATCACAAAGTTTTGAAGATATGCCTACAAAGAAGCGCAAAGAAGAAGATAAGGTGAAAATTCCCGATTTCTCGAAAATCGGTAAGCCCGACGACTTGAAATTTTTGCCTGACCTTGAAAAGCAGGATTATTTGAACGATTTTGTAATTGATGTCATCACTGAGGCTTTGAAAGGTGATGCCTTCAATCAGTATTCGCTCGGTTACCTGATGCGTCAGGAGATTTTTCACCCTTATGTGGGCGCTAATGCCAAGCATTGGCTGGAATCTGCCTCTAATCAGGGCGTGCCCGAGGCCATGGTGGAACTTGCCGATATGTACTATGAGGGCGACGGCATAAGGCAGAACAAGAAAAAGGCTGTCGCTTTTTATTTGAAGGCCGCGAAAGAAGGCGACGGCGATGCGGATTTCAAACTTGCCAACCTGTACCGTGTGGGCGATGGCGTTGTCCAAAGCACGGCCCGCTCCATCGAATGGCTGCTCCGTGCCTCCGACCGCAATTGCCTTGACGCTCAGCACATGCTTGCCTCGTTCTATTATGCGGGCGATATGGGCGTTGAGCAGGATTTGCAGCTTGCCTTCGACTGGTGGGAAAGGGCGGCTAAGGAAGGTCACGTGCCCTCAATGTCGCAGATTGGCCTGTGCTATGCCTTTGGCGATGGCGTGAATCGGAATTTTGACCTGGCGCTGAAATGGCTGCACAAGGCTGAAAATTACGATAGCGATGATGCCTTTTATTGGCTCGGCGTGCTCTATTTCAATGGTATCGGCGTCACCCGCGATGAGCTGAAGGCTGTGGACTATTGGCAAAAGGCCGCTTTGAACGGCAACACTTTCGCCCAGCTTTACCTCGGATTGTGCTATCTGAACGGTGAAATTTTCAAGGAGGACGACAAAACGGCCATCAAATGGATTACCTTGTCGGCTGAAGCTGATTATGGAATGGCGCAGTACATCCTTGGGCAGTGCTACTTAGATGGTATCGGTGTGAAGGTTGACAAGAAAAAGGGCAATGAGCTGATTGAACAGGCTGCCACTAACGGCTACACCAAGGAGGACTATGAATTCGACGTGTCGAACGGCGAAAAAACCGTTGAGCAGCGTGGCATCACTGATGAGGTGTCGCGCGAACTGTGCAAGAAGCTGAATGAAATCAGCCGTAAAAATTAGCTTCTTCTCTGCCGGCTGAAGTTTCGTGCCGAATGTCCGCCAATAAATGCCTCTCCGCTGCTATTTGGCTGAATCTGGTGCTGCTATGGCAAAATATTTTTTGCAAAAAGCATTGTGGAAAAGTAAATTATCACTACTTTTGCACCCAAGTGTCCCGGGAAGTGTCTGGGACCTGTAATTATTTATTTTATTAACAATTTTAAATGAGCGAAGAATTAAAAAATTCTCCTATCGAAGATTTCGACTGGGAAGCCTTTGAAAAAGGTGATACCGAGTCGAGCAAATCCCGCGAGGAACTGGAAAAAACCTACGACGCGTCGTTGAGCAACATCAAGGACAAAGAGGTAACCGAAGGTACCGTTATCGCGATTAACAAACGCGAAGTTGTGGTTAACATCGGCTATAAGTCGGACGGCATCATTCCGCTTAACGAATTCCGTTACAATCCTGATTTAAAGGTTGGCGACACTGTGGAAGTGTTCGTTGAAAATCAGGAGGACAAAAAGGGTCAGCTGATCCTTTCACACAAAAAGGCGCGTTCAGCTAAGAGCTGGGAGCGCGTTAATGAGGCTCTTGAGAGCAATGAAATCATCAAGGGCTTTATCAAATGCCGCACTAAGGGTGGTATGATTGTCGATGTCTTTGGCATCGAGGCTTTCCTCCCTGGCTCTCAAATCGACGTGAAGCCTATCCGCGACTACGATGTCTTCGTAGGCAAGACGATGGAATTCAAGGTCGTGAAAATCAATCAGGAATACAAGAACGTTGTTGTTTCTCACAAGGCTCTTATCGAAGCCGAACTTGAACAGCAAAAGAAGGAAATCATCTCCAAACTTGAAAAAGGCCAGATTCTTGAAGGTACCGTTAAGAACATCACTTCTTATGGCGTATTCATCGACCTCGGCGGAGTTGACGGACTTATCCATATCACCGACCTTTCTTGGGGCCGCGTTAATCATCCGGAAGAAATCGTTCAACTCGACCAGAAGCTCAACGTCGTTATCCTTGATTTCGACGACGAGAAGAAGCGTATCGCTCTTGGCTTGAAGCAACTCCAGCCTCATCCTTGGGACGCTCTCGACCCGAACCTCAAAGTTGGTGACATCGTTGAAGGTAAGGTTGTCGTTATGGCTGATTACGGCGCTTTCGTTGAAATCGCTCCGGGCGTTGAAGGTCTTATCCATGTCAGCGAAATGTCATGGTCGCAGCACCTCCGTTCAGCTCAGGAATTCATGAAGGTTGGCGATACCGTTAAGGCTAAAATCCTTACTCTCGACCGCCAGGACCGCAAGATGTCGCTCGGCATCAAGCAGCTCAAACCAGATCCTTGGGAAACTATCGAAGAAAAATATCCTGTTGACTCCAAGCACACCGCTAAGGTGCGTAACTTCACCAACTTCGGCGTATTCGTTGAACTTGAGGAAGGCGTTGACGGACTTATCCATATCTCCGACCTCTCTTGGACCAAGAAAATCAAGCACCCGTCGGAATTCACTCAAATCGGTGCCGATATCGATGTTCAGGTTCTTGAAATCGACAAGGAAAACCGTCGCTTGAGCTTAGGCCACAAGCAGCTTGAGGAAAATCCTTGGGACACTTATGCCACTATCTTCACTGTAGGCAGCATCCACGAAGGCGTTATCACTGAAATGCTCGACAAGGGCGCAGTGGTTGACCTTCTCCCTTACGGCGTTGAAGGTTTCGCTACTCCGAAACACCTTGTTAAGGAAGACGGAACTCAGGCAAAGCAGGACGAAAAACTCAACTTCAAGGTCATCGAATTCAATAAGGACGCTAAGCGTATCATCTTGTCGCATAGCCGCATTTTTGAAGATGAGCAGAAAGCTGAAAAACGTTCAAAGCGTGCCAACAAGCCTGCTGAAGAGTCTGCACCAGTCAACAATATCGAAAAGACCACTCTTGGTGATATTGAAGAACTCGCTGACCTGAAGGCTAAGATGGCTAAGGCTGAAAACAAGGCTAAGAAGGCTCCTAAGGCTGAAAAACCTGCAAAGGAAGAAAAGCCAGCTGAAGCTCCTAAGGCTGAAGAGGCTAAGCCAGCAGAAGCACCTAAGGCTGAAGAAGCTCCAAAGGCAGCAGCCGAGGAAGCTCCTAAAGCACCTGAGGCAGCAGCCGACGACGCTAAGAAAGATTAATCAATAGCATTTGATATAATCCCTAATGATGAGGGACATTGCATTTCATTATGCGATGTCCTTCATCTTTTTTTATAGATTTTTCCCGCGTTGCGATTTTATTGCTATCTTTATCGCGATTTGTTGAACCATTTACAATAGAATTATGGAATTTCTTGAAACATATCATTTGCTTGGCCTCACGCTGGGAATCTGCACTTTCATCATCATAGGCGTATTCCATCCCATTGTGATTAAAAGCGAATATTATTTTGGCGTACGTTGCTGGTGGGTGTTTCTAATCCTCGGAATTGTCGGCGCTGCGCTTTCAGTTTGGGCGTCAAGCATTTTTGCCTCCACTTTGCTTGGCGTGTTTTCCTTCACTTCCTTTTGGGCAATTCTGGAGATTCATGAGCAGCAGGATAGGGTGCGAAAAGGCTGGTTTCCGCGAAATCCCAAAAGAATTTATCCCTTTGATAAACCATCTGAAAGCAGAAAAGTCAAATAATTAGTTAATTTGTATCTTTGATTAGAATTTTTGCAGTAACTTTGCATCAATATGAAAAGATTGTTGACAATGCTGATTTGTGTGATGGCGCTTTTAGCGTCATCGTCAATAGCTTATGCTCAAATGCAATGGCGTGAAACGAATCGCGATATTAATGCCACCAGTCTTACCGACCCGCGTCTTACTGATGGGGTGGAAATTTTCGGCAAGGATGGCGCAATCATTATCCGGACGCAGCACCGCATTCAGGTTAGGGTGTTCACAATCCTTGGACAGCTCGTTTCGCAGACCGTCCTCTCACCTGGCACCTCTGAACTTCGCATCGGGTCGCGTGGCATCTATATCGTGAAGATTGGCAACACCACGCAGAAAGTTGCTTTGTGACGTGGCTGTAATCAGCGTAATAAGAAATATTTTATAAATAACAATAATGGAAAAGACAGTGAATATGGATTGGGCTCACATTCCTTTCGGATATGTGAAGACCGATTATAATGTGCGTTGCACTTTCAAGAATGGCGAGTGGGGACCGATTGAAGTCACCGATTCTGAACGGGTCGATGTTCACATGGCTGCCACATGCCTGCATTATGGTCAGGAAATTTTTGAAGGTCAAAAGGCTTTCCGTGGCAAGGACGGCAAAATCCGCATCTTCCGCATCAACGACAATGCTGAGCGCATTCAGCGCAGTGCGAACGGAATCCTTATGCAGCCTATGCCAATTGAAAAGTTCCGCGAAATGGCTATAAAAGTGGTGAAACTCAATGAACGCTTTATTCCTCCATACGGAAGTGGCGCATCACTTTATATCCGTCCGCTTGAGATTGGTATGTCGGCTCAGGTCGGTGTAAGCCCTGCCACTGAATATCTGTTCATTATGTTTGTCACTCCTGTTGGCCCTTATTTCAAGGAAGGTTTCAAGCCGACAAAAGTCGCCATTTACCGTGATTATGACCGCGCCGCACCTTGTGGCACCGGACGTTGGAAAGTTGGCGGAAACTATGCCGCAAGTCTTACGGCTGGTGATTTGGCTCACAAGAACGGCTATTCCGCAGTTCTTTACCTTGACCCGAAAGAAAAGAAATATATCGACGAGTGCGGCCCTGCAAATTTCTTTGCAATCAAAGGCAATAAGTACATTACCCCGAAATCCGGCTCAATTCTTCCGTCAATCACTAACATGAGCCTTCAGCAGATTGCCAAGGACATGGGTCTTGAGATTGAATGTCGACCGATGCACGTTGAGGAATTGGCTGAAATTGATGAAGCCGCTGAATGTGGCACTGCCGCCGTAGCTGCTCCAATTTCGGAGGTTGATGATGTTGAGGCAGGCAAGAAATATGTCATCTCGAAGGATGGCAATCCTGGTCCTGTCACCACTAAGCTCTACAACCACCTGCGTGCCATTCAACTCGGCGACGAGGAGGACAAGCATGGTTGGGTAACAGTGCTTGACTAAGCGAAATCTCAAATTTTCTATATATGAGTCCTATATGGCGTTTCGGCGGCTTATAGGACTTAATATTTTTAAATTGACAAAGAATTATGATTGATTATTTGTGTATAATTAAGAAATACTACACCGAAGGCAGCGATGCTTACAATCTGCTTGTGAAGCACAGTATCCAAGTGGCCGACTTGTGCATGACGCTTGCAGAGCACACTTCAGTGGAGATTGATAGAAACTTCACCTATGAGGCTGCCATGCTTCACGATATTGGCATGTTTTTGACGGATGCGCCATCAATTTTCTGCTTTGGCGACAAGCCTTATATTTGCCACGGAGTGCTTGGACGTGAACTGATGGACTCGCTTGGCTATCCACGCCATGCTCTCGTGTGCGAGCGGCACACCGGCACAGGACTTGCTTGTGATGAAATCATTGCCCAGAACTTGCCGTTGCCGCATCGCGACATGTTGCCGGTCAGCAATGAAGAGAAACTCGTCTGTTATGCCGACAATTTCTTCTCTAAATCTAAAATAGCGGATGCTAAATCGCCTGACGAAGTGCGGAACCAACTAAGGAAATACGGAGAAGGAACAATGAGCCGTTTTGAGGCTTTGTACAAAATGTTCCCGTTTAAATAAGAATCTGAAGATGAAACGGACAGAACTGAAACATTAATTGAATCGGCTCTGTCCGTAATATTAATGGGGCACTGATTAAATCAGAACCATTTGATTTTTCTGAATAGTACGAATGCTATTGCTGACAGTAGAATAGAGAATGTTACAATCAATCCGAAAGCGAAAGGCGATTTCTCAAGCGAAAACGACACGTTCATGCCATAGAAACTTGCTATCAAGGTCGGCAGCATCAAGATGATGGAGAAACTCGTCATGCGTTTCATTATTGTGTTCACATTGTTGGAAATGATGGAAGCGAAGGCATCCATTGTGCCAGTAAGAATGTCGCTGTAGATATTTACCGTGCTGTTTGCCTGGCGTAACTCAATCACCACATCTTCCACAAGGTCATTGTCAAGGTAACCTGTACCTTGGAATATTGTTCTCAGTCTTCCTATAGTAGCTTCATTTCCACGAATTGAAGTGTTGAAATAGACCAAAGTCTTTTGCAGTTTCATCATTCTCAGCAAATCCTCGTTACGGATACTTTTTTCAAGTTCCTTTTCAGCAGAATTTTCCTCGACGTTGATTTGCTTCAGATATTTAAGGAACCAGACCGCAGAAGAGTGGATTAACCTTAATATAAGTTCCAGCTTATTGTCAACGTGAATGTTCTTTTTGTTCGTGTATTCAATAAAGTCGCTTATAAGTTCCGTCTGATGATAGCACAGCGACACAATGATGTCACCGTTAGTGATTACACCTATAGGAATAGTAATGAATGGGATTGAATTGCCTTTTTGCTGCAATGGAATTCGGACAACCGTCAATAGCCAGTCATCTTCCGTCTCAGTACGCGGACGTTCGTCCACATCGGCAATATCTGTGATGAATGATTCAGGAACTTTCAGCGTTTCAGTCAAGAATCTGAAGTCGTCATTGTCGGGATTTTCAACACTTACCCAGCAGTTAGGGACCCAGTGGTCAATCTCTTTGTATCCTGCTTCACAAAAAAGGAATTTCTTCATTATAAGCCTCCTCTCGCACTAATTATCGGGCAGAGGCCAAGTAAAATGCTATGCCACTGCTCTGGGTTAAACTAATCTACAATGTCGCGGTAAAGAATCGTCCATATTGCATATATTGAATTTGCAGTTGCAAAGGTAGCAAATTGAATTGGATTTTCATTCCAAAGGTGAAAATATTTATTGCTTTTGAAAAAAATATTCCTATTCTTAAGAAATAATAAACATAAAATACTAACTTTGCACGCGGAATAGTGTGGACTTTTGTCACCTTTTCCCGCTTTTGTGAATATTTTGGCCTTATGGCGTTATTATGAGATACAAACGTTTTTTACAAGAACAATAAATTCCTAAATGAATTTGACAAGTGTCGTTTCATTTTGGAGAGAAGCAAAATAAATTAGATAATGCAAAATCAAGAGATTAACAAACAGCAGGAAGACAAAGAAAAAGAAGCTTCCGGTGGTATTTCTATTCGTGAATATTTCTCTGTGTGCCTGCGCAATTGGTACTGGTTTGTGATTTCAATAGTGGCTTGCACAGCAATTGCCTATATTTATGCAATCTCACAACCTCAGAAGTTCGAATCAAGAGCTTATATCTTAATTAAATCCGATAAAAAATCAGGCGGTAGCAGTGAAAGTAATATGTTCTCTGACCTCGGCATCGGTAACCGCGTTGATGCTGCCGAAAATGAAATTTATACCATTATGTCAACGAGCCTGCTTGATGAGGTGGTCGACAGACTTGGTATAGATGTGATTTACTATGACAAGAAGATGCTTCGCTGGTCGAATATCTATAAGCATACTCCAATATCCGTTACATTCTTGAGCGACCTTGACCGGTCGAGAGCTAAAGTGTTGGTTGAGCCAAAGTCAGCCGAGACTTTTGAGTATAAACTGAATGACGGCTGGAAAGAAGCTAAGTTCGGCACAAAAATCACAGAGGATAAATATGTATTCACTGTTACTAAGACGAATCTTTTCAGTGCAGCTGACTACGATAAAGTTATTTGGGCTGACTGCATGAGCAAGCACATGCGTGCTGTCGAAGTAAGAGGCATGCTTAATGTTCAGAAAGTAGATAAGGAAACCAATGTCTTGGAGTTGCTATTGCAGAGCGACAATTATGATTTCTGCAAGGATATTCTTGACAACTTGATTTTGGTTTATAATGAGGATGCAATCAACGATAATGAGCGTATAGGTAAAAATACTGAACAGTTTATTGTTGACCGTATTTCAGCACTTTCCAAAGACCTTGGTGGCATTGATTCTCACATAGAAAATTTGAAAATATCCAATAATATCCCAGATGTGCAAGCTGCCGCCGGACAGTATGTGACGTCGGCATCAGCATATACTGATAATTTGGCCCAGGTCAACATGCAGTTGACTTTGGTGAAATATATAAAGGATTTCTTGTCGGGCATGAAGAGACATGATTTGATTCCTGCCAATACTGGAATTACGGATTTAGGCGTTGAAGATCAGATTAAGACTTACAACCTTGAATTTCTTAAATACAGTAAGATTGCAAGCACATCAGGTACTGACAACCCTGTAACTGCTGATATGGTGAAATCCCTTAACGCAATGCGCTCAAACATCAACCGCTCAATTGATAATTTCTACCGTACCCTCATCATTAAGCGCAATGAGGCAGCTTCGCAAATGAACGTAGCCAATCAGAAAATTTCAACTGTTCCTACTCAGGAAAAGGAAATGAGCGATGTGATACGTCAGCAGAAAATCAAGGAGCAGTTGTATTTGTATTTGTTGAACAAACGTGAAGAGAATGCGTTGCAAATGTCGATTATTGAGCCAAAGGCTAAAATCGTAGAACGTGCAGGTGGCGATAATTATCCTACATATCCGATGCCTTCACGCTTCGCCATGATTGGTTTGCTTATAGGTCTCGTTTTGCCGGCAGCGGTTATATATGGTATCTTCTGGTACTATTCAATGGATACTATGATTCATACTCGCCGCGACGTAGAGGAAATGTGTGATTTGCCTATTATTGGTGAAATTCCATCGAAAACCGAAATGCAGGCGGGTGAGGAAATCGTCGTTACAGAAACTGGTAAAGATAATATTTCCGAGGCAATTCGAATTATCCGAAGTAACATTGAATTCATGCGAAAGGATCATGAAGGAGGCGAAGTTATTCAGATGACTTCTACGATGCCTAAGGAAGGAAAGAGTTTCGATACCATCAATTTGGCACTATCTTTTGCACATACCGGTAAAAAAGTTATTGCCGTTGACTTAGACTTACGTAAAGGTAACTTCACAAAATATTTGGGCGAACATCGTTCGAGCATTGGCGTAAGCGCATATCTTGCCGGACGTGTCGATGACGTCCATGAAGTGATTGAGAAAGGCAGATTCTATAAGAGTTTTGATACTATCAGCGTCGGAGCTATTCCTCCTAATCCATCAGGATTACTTATGTCGGATAAACTGGATAAGATGATTGAAGTGCTGCGCAAAGAATACGATTACATCTTCCTTGACACTGTGCCGTATTTAGTCATTGCCGATGCTCCTCTTATTAACCGTGTTGCCGACATGACTATTTATGTCATCCGTGACGGTAAGGTGGATAAACGTTATCTGAAGGATCTTGAAAAACTCGTACAAGAGGATAAAATCAAGAACATTGCGATACTGCTTAGTGACGTTGATCTCAAGGCCCGTCGTTATTCTTATGGATATGGTTACGGCTACGGATATGGTTACGGATATGGTTATGGCCGAGGCGGATATGGCTATGGATACGTTGACGATGAAAATAAAAAGTAAATACTGATTATTCAACTAAATTGAAGCAGGATTCCTTAATTTGGAATTCCTGCTTCTATTCTACTAACTGAAAAAATATAAATCTAATTATTATTAGTTATGAAAATCGCTATTGTTGGAACTGGATACGTCGGACTAGTGACGGGAACTTGTTTTGCTGAAACAGGTGTTGATGTTACATGTGTTGATGTAAACAAGGAAAAGATTGAGAACTTGAAGAAGGGTATTGTTCCCATTTTTGAGCCAGGTCTTAACGAGATTGTTGAGCGTAACATGAGGCTGGGCCGTTTGCATTTCACAACGGACCTTGCTAAAGTGCTCGACGATGTGGAAATAGTATTTACGGCTGTAGGTACTCCTGCTGATGAAGATGGTAGCGCTGACTTGAAATATGTTGTTGAAGTAGCTCGTACCGTTGGACAGAATATGAAGAATTATAAATTGGTTGTGACCAAAAGCACCGTTCCTGTAGGTACTGCTGAAATAGTGCGCAGCACTTTGAAGGCAGAACTTGACAAGCGTGGCGTTGACATACCCTTTGACGTGGCTTCCAATCCGGAATTTTTGAAAGAAGGCACTGCCATTAAAGATTTCATGAGTCCTGATAGGGTAGTCGTTGGTACAGATTCCGAGAAAGCCCGTGAATTGCTTGAAAGATTATATAAGCCATTTATGCTTAATAGCTTCAGGGTTATTTTCATGGACATTCCTTCGGCTGAAATGACGAAATACGCATCTAATTCAATGCTTGCTACCCGCATCAGTTTTATGAACGATATTGCCAATCTATGTGAAAAAGTTGGTGCTGATGTAAGTATGGTCCGTAAGGGCATGGCTTCAGATTCACGTATTGGTTCACGGTTCCTATATCCAGGTTGTGGATATGGTGGCTCCTGTTTTCCTAAGGATGTGAAGGCCCTTGTTCACACAGCTCATGAGAATGGCTGCAATCTTCGCGTAGTTGAGGCAGTGGAAGAAGTTAATGAATTCCAGAAGCATATTCTTTTCAAGAAAGTTGTTCAGCATTTTGGCTCAATTGAGGCTGTTAAAGGTAAGACTGTGGCTGTTTGGGGCTTGTCATTCAAGCCTGAAACTGATGATATGCGTGAAGCTCCAGCACTTATTTTGATTGGTGAGCTTCTGAATGCAGGTGCTGAGGTCCGTGCTTTTGACCCTATTGCCATTGCAGAGGCAAAACGCCGTATTGGTGAGGACAAAGTGACGTTTGTAAAAGATATGTATGATGCTGTTGACGATGCAGATGCCCTTGTCATAGTGACTGAATGGAAAGAATTCAGAGTTCCGTCATGGAATGTGATTCGCAAGGCAATGCGTGGCAATTTGATAGTTGACGGACGTAACATATACGATGCAACTGAATTGAATGAAATTGGATTCAATTATTACTCAATTGGTCATCGTCCATCGCTGGCGAAATAATTGATATTTTATTAAAGCATAGAAAGGCGGGTAATCAAGTTAAGATTGATTCTCCGCCTTTATTATAAAATTCAGGTATCATATTTTGGAAATTCGATTCAAATACCAATAAATTCCTAAAATTTTATTATTGTTTTCCGCTTTGCAATTATTATCTTTGCATGATGGATTTTGAGCGAGTTATTATTGGCATAGATCCCGGAACTAATGTGATGGGATATGGAATTCTCGGTGTGAACAAGAAGCATCCGTCGGTAATAGCCATGGGAGTGCTGAAATTAAGCAGGTTTGAGAGCCATTATTTACGCCTTCATCGCATTTATGAGCGTGTAGCAGGACTTGTAAATCAATATTTGCCTGATGAAATGGCGATAGAAGCGCCATTTTATGGCAAGAATGTTCAATCGATGCTTAAGCTAGGCCGTGCTCAGGGAGTAGCAATGGCAGCTGCTCTTAACCATGATATACCAATTGCTGAATATGCTCCTTTGAAAATAAAGCAAAGCATTACTGGAAACGGTCGTGCAGCAAAGGAACAAGTAGCAGAGATGCTTCGCCGCATTCTGAACATTCCTCAGGACAAAATGCCTGAATTTCTTGATGCCACTGATGCTCTTGCTGCTGCGCTATGCCATTTCTATGAGTCATCAAAGCCTGTTGTGGAAAAAGGCTGCCGTTCGTGGAAAGAGTTCATCGCAAAAAATCCTGACAAAATCAAGTAAGTAAGACCAGAATTTATTTATAACTAAAATTAAAGATTACAATGAAAATGATGCCTGTGGCATTTATTGGACATGGTTCGCCTATGAATGCCATCGATGAGAATTCCTTTACGCTTGGGTGGAAGGAAATGGCGAGCATGATAGCTGAGCCTAAATCGATACTTATGATTTCTGCGCATTGGTTCACTCGTGGACAGAAGGTTAACAATGATTCACGCCCAAAAGTCAATTATGACATGTACGGTTTTCCACATTCGCTTTACAAAGTGACTTATGATGCTCCTGGAGACCCTGACCTTGCTTCGAAAGTGATGGAACTGTTGCCTAATGGTGCTGTGACCGTAGATAACTCAATGGGTTATGACCATGGTAACTGGGTTGTGACTTCGAAGATGTTTCCTGAACATAATATCCCATTGACCCAACTGAGTGTTGATGCTTCTGCTTCGCCACAAGAAATATTCCATTTTGGTGAGTTACTACGACCACTGCGCGAAGAGGGTGTACTGATAATTGCAAGTGGAGGCATCGTTCATAATCTTCGCATGCTGGAATGGGATAAAACAGATGGATATATATGGGCTGATGAATTTGATAATTTCGTTCATAACAAAATTCTGAACAAAGAATTTGATGATCTCGTCAATTATGAGCAGCAAGGGCGTAATGCCAAATTGTCTATACCTACGTCCGACCATTATCTGCCGTTGCTTTATGCACTTGGTGCAACGACTACGGAAGATGAAACACATACTTTCTGCTTTAGCCGCATTTTTGGAAGTCTGTCAATGACAAGCTATCTTTGGATGTAGCTGCCAGAATTTGTTTAATATAAAATCGCACCAGCTATACTTATTCAGCATGGCGGGTGTGATTTCTGTTATTAGGATTGCTATTTAAGCCATTTCTTAAGCTCGGATTCAGTAAGGCCTTTTCGCTTTGCATAATCAGCACGTTGGTCATCTCCTATTATCCCTACCATGAAATAACGGCTATCAGGATGGGAGAAAATTAACCCACATGTGCTTGCAGCTGGATTCATCGCTCCATTTTCCGTAACTTCAATGCCAGCCATTTTTAATGGCATAAGTTGGTCAACCTTAAATATAACTGACTGGTCGGGCATTGAAGGATAACCCACAGCAGGGCGTATGCCTTGATAGTATTGAGAAAGAACATTAGTCGGATTGGAAGGCTCATTTGAAGAATATCCCCATGCAGCAGTGCGGATGAACTTATGCAGACATTCAGTTGAGGCCTCAGCAAGGCGGTCGGCAAGAGTCTGCATGAGCAATGCCTGAAAATCATCACCTTTTTTACGTTGATATTCAATCATTGAAGCTATCTGCGTCCCAGCTGTAACGGCGAAGGTGCCGATATAGTCATTAATGCCACTATCGGATGGTGCTATGAAATCACTGAGCGCTAAAGTAGTCTGTTTTTCCATTAATTGTTGCCGTAGCATCGGAATTGTGATGCGGCTGTCAATAATTATGTCGTCTCCTTTGCTGGTTGCCCGCCATAATCCAAAAACGGCTTTTATGCTGTTGTTGGCCACTTCTTGAAAATGGTCGAGAACATTATTAGCTTCCTTGAACAGTTGCATGGCCTCAGCGGCCTTGTCAATCTCACCATTCTTATGGTTTGCTAGCCATTCAGCACGTTTGCAGTCGCATCCCCTCACTTGTGCAATGTTGGCCAAATCAGCATCCATTTTCCATGCTGCAAAGAATGGACGCCAGTTAATGAAACTTCTTGCTTCCGCTACTGTGATAACAGTTTCAGTAATTCCCATTTTGTGAGGAATGACTGGGGAATAATTGAAATGCGGTTTGCGCTCTCTTGCGTCGTTAAGTGACAATAGCTCTCTATCCTTAATTGAACTGCGAAGCAGTTGCTGCTTGGCGTTCCACTTTTCCATAAATTCATCACGGTTATGCAGAAGTTGTTGCGCTACTATTGGCATCATGGCGGCATCATGGGTGTGTACAACGGGGCCTGAATATTCTGGCGCTATTTTCACTGCCGTGTGCAGTGGTGATGTTGTTGCTCCGCCAACCATGAGCGGAATTGACAATTTGTGCATTTCCATAATTTGCGCAATGTGCCTCATTTCTTCGAGTGAAGGAGTAATCAGACCACTTACGGCAACTACGTCGGCCTTTTCATCAATGGCTTTCTGTACAATTGTCTCACCTGGTACCATAACCCCAAGGTCGATGACTTCAAATCCATTGCAGCGCATAATCACAGTAACAATGTTTTTCCCGATATCGTGCACGTCACCTTTCACGGTAGCAATTACGATTTTACCGGCTTTTTGTCCGCCTTTTTGCGATTTCTCAGCTTCAATCAACGGATTTAGCCAAGCCACGGCGCTTTTCATTGTTCTTGCGCTTTTCACGACTTGCGGCAGAAACATTTTGCCTTCTCCGAACAATTGTCCTACGTGATTCATTCCAGCCATCAACGGGCCATCAATCACTGCAATGGCTGAGCCAAGTTGGTTATGCGTCTCTTTCAGACATTCTTCCAATCCATTTTCACGACCTTTTTGCACCATAATTTCAAGCCGCTTATCAGGCATTAAGGATGATGATTCAGAAAGTGAATCAGAAGATTCTTTAGCCGTTTCGCCCTTTAAACTTTCGGCTACGCTTATCAATTTATCTGTTGCATTGGCAGTGCGGTTAAACAGCACATCTTCAATTGCCGTGCGCAACTCATCAGAAATGTCATCGTAAGGCATGATTGCGCCAGCATTCACAATTGCCATGTCCATGCCGCGCTTTATTGCATGATAGAGAAAAACAGAGTGCATTGCTTCACGCACAAAGTTATTTCCGCGGAAAGAGAATGACAGATTACTTACGCCACCGCTTACCTTTGCTCCAGGCAGATTGGTTTTTATCCATTCTACTGCGCTGAGAAAATCCTTTGCATAGTTATTGTGCTCGTCAATGCCTGTTGCCACGGCAAGCACATTAGGGTCGAAAATAATGTCTTGAGGATTGAAATTAATTTCTTTTGTCAAAATATCATAAGCACGTTTGCATACTTCAATTCTTCTTTCAAAGGAGCTTGCCTGTCCATTCTCATCAAAGGCCATTACTACGGTGGCAGCCCCCATTTCTTTGATGAATTGTGCCCGTTTTTTGAATGTCTGTTCACCATCTTTCAGACTTATAGAATTAACTATGCCTTTACCTTGCAGACATTCAAGTCCAGCCGTTATCACATTCCATTTAGAA
>JAKVKZ010000054.1 GCA_022484565.1 Muribaculaceae bacterium | reverse complement strand
ACTTCATTTTGCCAATTCTCTGAAAATAAAGCTGCATAAAGTATAATTATCTAATTAATGAAAATTGCCATATATATTAAAAGAGGATGCATCGTTTTGACACACCCTCTTGAAAACCCTAAAAAGGCAGAATAAGGAACGATGAAAAGGAGATAAGCAAAATCAATGGAGCATTAATAAAATCGTTTCACCAATGAAATAAATCCCATTTCAATCAGCATCAATAGCTCTTTGAAATGGGATTGCTTTATTCCTCAAAATTAATCCTCCACCTTTCCGAAAAGCCAAAGGCATAGTGGAATAGCGATCTCCTTGCAAAAACCTTCAGAAATATCCTTTTTTCGTGGACTTTTCACCTTATCTCTCATTAACTTCGTTTTTTGAAATATTCTGTCACTTGTTTTTTGACGGTTATTTCATAAAGCGTCGTTCCTTGACATATTGCTATTAAAAAATCAGTAAATCTTGCAAAGTGCATTTGGGAAAGATGTCCTAGCCTTTCCCACGATATTTCCCGGGAAGTAGGGCATATCCAATCTGCATTTTCCGGGAGGGAGTTGCCAGACAGACATTTTTTGATTAGGCTTGTCCCACAATTGAGCAGAACAATAAGGTGAAAAACTTTCGGGACAAAGCCAAAAATGCAATTGCAATCAATTGAAAATCAAGCAATTGCATTGTCCCAAACTGTCCCACCTATTGTCCCAAGGTTGGTGTGAACAATAAGGTGAAAAACTTTAGGGACAAGCCCGAAAATTCCGTTGCAATCAGTTGAATGCCACGCAGAAGCACTGTCCCAAACTGTCCCACCTAATTGTCCCATAGTAGTCGTGAACAATAAGGTGTGTCATATCCTGAAATAAGTTGACACGAAAAAGAGAGGAGGAAAAGAAAAGAAACAAATAAAACGTATAACAAAAAAAGAGGAACAAAAGATGAACAGAGACGAAATTACCTGTAAAAGGAAGAAATTCAGGGCGAAAAGGGAACGTCGTGCGGTTGAGGAATATCTGACAAGCACCGAGTCGCTTCGAGACCTGTCGAAAAAATATGGCATGAGCAAGAGCCATATATGGAATAAGGTGACTACTTTTGTGTCAGAAATGGGGGCAAAAGACATGAAGAAGATGAAGAAAACCATATCTGAGCGCCATCCGGAGGATGCTCCGGAGCTGCGCGTCAAGGACTTGGAGAAGCGCGTCAAAAAGGCCGAACTGAAAGCGGCGATGTACGACGCGATGATAACCATGGCAGAGAAAGAGCTTGGGGTATGCATAAGAAAAAAATGAGATGCCAAGTGATCACGTCATTTGCGGACGATGGCAAGTGCACAATAAAGGAAGGCTGCGAATCACTTGGCATAACAAGACAGGGATACTACAAGCGACAGGACACAAGCCTCGGCGAGGCCGGCGCAGAAGAGGTGACAGTGAAGATGATAGCGGACATACGCCACGATGCCAGCTGCAAGTACGGCGGGCGCAAGCTCAAGCCGCTGCTTGAGGAACGGGGCAGGCGCATAGGACGCGACAGGCTCTTCAGCCTGATGAGGCGCAACGGGCTTTGCGTGGTGCCCGTACGGAACGGCGCGCGCACAACCTACTCATACTACTGGATGCGGCATTACCCCAACCTCATAAAGGGAGTAAAGCCCGAAGGCCGCAACCGCATATGGGTGTGCGACATAACCTACGTGAGGCTGGAGGACGGAACATTCTGCTACCTGCACCTGGTCACCGACATGTTCAGCAGGCGGATAATGGGCTGGTGCGTAAGCCCGACGCTCGAGACCAGATACACCAAGAAGGCCATGCGCATGGCAATAAGGCAGGCAGGAGGCAGGGACGGCGGAGAGATAGCAGGTCTGATATGCCACTCCGACAGGGGTTGCCAGTACTGCAGCAACAGCTACGTGCACATGCTGGAGGGGTTCGGCATGAGGCCAAGCATGAACGAGCACAGCGACCCGCGGGAGAACGCCATTGCGGAGCGCGTCAACGGCATCATCAAGAACGAATACCTCAAGGACAGGAAGATAAAGGACATCCACGAGGCCAATAGTGCCGTAGCCAACGCAATAAGGTGCTACAACACCATGCGCCCGCACATGAGCCTGAACTACGCCACTCCGGAGTCGGTGTACAGAATCTCAAAAGTCAATCAGCTCCCTATTTTGGCACAGAATGAAAATAATGTCCAAAATCAGGCCGCCTTTGTGCAAAGATAGCGAATATTCGCTATCTTTGCACAAACACCACAAGGTGACAATCTTCCCTCTCTTTTGTGTCAACTTTTTTTAGGACGCCACAGTGAAAAACTTTAGGGACAAGCCCGAAAATTCCGTTGCAATCAGTTGAACGCCAAGCAGTATCGTTGTCCCAAACTGTCCCACCGAGTTGTCTAAAGGTTGGCGTGAACGATAAGGTGAAAAACTTTCGGGACAAAGCCAAAAATGCTGTTGCAATCAATTGAAGGCCAAGCAGAAGCACTGTCCCAAACTGTCCCACCGAGTTGTCCCAGAGTAGGGGCGCATCCATGTATGCGCCCTCTTACGTCAAAGGTGATTTCATTAAAAAATGCGAAGCATTTTAATGAATAGGGCCAATTACGAACCTGTCCTACAATTGAGTGGAATAGATGGTGAAAAACTTTCGGGACAAAGCCGAAAATTCCGTTGCAATCAATTGAAAATCAAGCAGGCGCGTTGTCCCAAGCTGTCCCACGAATTGTCCCCGGAATTTCATCCCAATTTCAGCGTCTAAATAGTGCATAACGTCTTAATTAATAAGTCAACGTATTGCTTTGCTTTACATTTTGCTACAATACTATCAATAAAATGGAATAATGACATCAAAAACTTGAAAAAACTTTCAAAAAAATATTTTTTCTCAAATATTTTGTAAAAAAGTTCATAAAAATATTTGTATGTCTAACATTTTGATTATCTTTGCAGCGAAATTACAACAAAGATTATTAAGAATTATGTCTATTAAGTTTACAAAGATGCACGGCGCAGGTAATGATTACATTTATCTGAATGCGATGAATTCCTGTCCGCCTGATTTGCAAAAGCTTGCTATTGAGATGAGCGATCGGCACAAAGGGGTTGGCTCCGATGGGTTGATTCTTATCATGCCTTCTGAAATCGCTGATTTCAGGATGCGTATGTTCAATGCCGACGGTTCCGAAGGCAAAATGTGTGGAAATGGCTCTCGTTGTGTTGGCAAATATGTTTTCGACAATGGCCTGACAACAAAGCGGTTTATCACTCTTGAAACACTTGCCGGTGTCCGCACTCTTTCTCTTGATGTCGTGGATGGTAAGGTGAATGAAGTCACTGTTGATATGGGTGTCCCAAGTCTTGCACCTGCCGATGTCCCCATTGTCAGTGAAACGGAAATGATTAAAGTTCCTGTTGCCACTTCTGCTGGCGAGATGGTTATGACTGCTGTGTCGATGGGCAATCCCCATGGCGTGGTTTTCGTAAAGAATCTCGATGAAATTGATGTTCACAAAATAGGTAGGGAACTTGAACTTAATCCGATTTTCCCGCAAAAGGCCAACATTGAGTTTGCCCAAATCCTTTCATCCGATGAAATCAGGATGCGGGTGTGGGAGCGTGGTAGCGGTGAAACTCTTGCCTGTGGCACTGGCGCTTGCGCCACTGTTGTGGCTGGTTTCCTCACGGGCAGTTGCTCTCGTTCAGTCACTATGCACCTTCTTGGTGGTGACTTGAAAATTGAGTGGAACACTAAAAATGATCATGTGTACATGACGGGTGGCGCGGTCACCGTCTTTGAAGGAGAATATTTTACTAACGATTAATTACTACTGAATATGATTAAGGTTAACGACAATTTTTGCCAGCTTCCAGCTACATACCTTTTCACGGAGGTAGCTCGTCGCGTAAATAAATATAAAGAGGAGCATCCCGATGCAGAAATCATAAAAATGGGAATCGGTGACGTTACTCGTCCTATTTGCCCTGCCGCTGTTGAGGCACTTCACAAGGCAGTTGATGAAATGGCCGATGCTTCCACTTTTCATGGTTATGGTCCTGAACAGGGCTACTCATTCCTTGCTGAAAAAATCGCTCAGTTCGATTACCCATCACGTGGCATCCAAATTGATGTTGATGAAATTTTCATTAGCGATGGAGCTAAAAGCGACACCGGTAATATAGGCGACATTCTTTCTGTTGCCAACAAGGTGGCTGTCACTGACCCAGTCTATCCTGTCTATGTTGACACTAACGTCATGGCAGGGCGTGCAGGCGTTCTCGATGCTTCCGGCAAATGGAGCAATCTCATCTATCTTCCTTGCACGGCTGAGAATGGTTTTGTACCGGCTCTCCCTGAAAGTGTTCCTGATGTGATTTACCTTTGCTATCCAAATAACCCTACCGGCACCACTTTAACCCGCGACCAACTTAAGGTTTGGGTTGATTATGCCCTTAAAAATGGTTCGCTCATCCTCTTTGATTCTGCTTACGAAGCATTTATCACCGATGCGGATGTGCCTCATTCAATTTATGAGATTGAGGGAGCAAGGGAATGTGCAATTGAGTTCCGCAGTTTCTCAAAGACTGCCGGTTTCACTGGCTTACGTTGTGCCTACACTGTCATTCCTAAGGAACTCACAGGCACTTCTTCTGAAGGCAAACGTGTAAAGCTGAATCCGTTGTGGCTTCGTCGCCAATGCACCAAGTTCAATGGCGCTTCTTACATAGTTCAGCGTGCAGCCGAGGCCCTTTATTCCGATGAGGGTCAGAAACAGGTAAAGGAAACTATCGCATATTATCTCCGCAATGCAAAGGCTTTGCGTGAAGGTGCTGCAAATGTCGGTTTCAGTGTTTTTGGCGGTGTCAATTCTCCTTATGTGTGGGTTCACACTCCAAATGGCCTTTCTTCATGGCAGTTCTTCGATGCCTTGCTTGATAGCTGCCACATCAATGGCACTCCAGGCTCTGGCTTTGGCAAATCCGGTGAGGGTTATTTCCGCCTCACCGCTTTCAACACTTACGAAAATACTCTTGAGGCCGTACATCGCCTGAAGAATTTTAAATAAAAGGTTTGTTTTAGATTTATTGATTTTTTAATAGCTTAAGATTATGTCACAACTTAGATTTAAAGTAGTTGAAGAGGCTTCCGCAAGGAAACCCGTTAAAGTTGAAATCCCGAAGGAGCGTCCTTCGGAGTATTACGGAAAGTGCGTATTTAATAGGCAGAGTATGTTGAAATATCTGACCAAAAAGACATACGACGCTCTTGTTTATGCTATCGACAACAAGGAACCTTTAAATCGTGAAGTGGCCGACAGTGTAGCTGCCGGTATGAAGCAATGGGCTATAGATAATGGCGCCCGCCACTACACCCACTGGTTTCATCCGCTTACCGATGGCACCGCAGAAAAGCACGACTCTTTCATCGATTATGATGGAAAAGGTGGCGTGCTGGAGGAATTCTCAGGTAAACTCCTCGTTCAGCAGGAACCTGATGCTTCGAGCTTCCCTAACGGTGGCATCCGCAACACTTTCGAGGCTCGTGGCTATTCTGCTTGGGACATTTCTTCCCCTGCATTTATTTTGGGCAACACTCTTTGTATCCCTACAATCTTTATTGCCTACACGGGAGAGTCACTCGACTACAAGACGCCACTGCTTCGCGCCCTCAATAGCGTTGATAAGGCTGGTACGGCTGTAGCTCAGTTCTTCGACCCTAATGTTAAGCACGTTATGTCGAATCTCGGTTGGGAACAAGAGTATTTCTTGGTTGATGAGGCTCTTTATGCTGCCCGTCCTGACTTGGTGATGACCGGCCGTACATTGATGGGCCATGAGAGTGCAAAGAACCAGCAGCTTGAGGACCACTATTTTGGTGCCATTCCTCCTCGTGTCGAGGCTTTCATGCTCGACCTTGAGATAGAGTGCCATAAACTTGGTATTCCAGCAAAGACCCGTCACAATGAGGTCGCTCCTAACCAGTTCGAGCTTGCTCCTATATTTGAGGAGACTAACCTCGCCAACGACCATAACCTTTTGCTTATGTCGCTTATCGATGAGGTGGCTCGTCGGCATCATTTCCAGGTGCTTCTGCATGAAAAGCCTTTTGCAGGCATCAATGGTTCAGGTAAGCACAACAACTGGAGTCTGGGCACCGACACTGGCGTTCTCCTTTTTGCCCCTGGCAAAACTCCGAAAGCTAACTTGCAGTTCATCACATTCATTGTCAATGCAATGGCTGCCGTCTATAAATATAATGGTTTGCTGAAGGCTTCAATCATCTCTGCTACTAATGGTCATCGTCTGGGTGCCAACGAGGCGCCGCCTGCCATCATATCCATGTTCCTTGGCTCCCAACTTTCCGACATTCTCGACAAACTTGAGAAGAGTGATAAGGACGAACCTCTGAAATTGGCTGGTAAGGAAGGTCTTCAACTTGATGTCTCTCAGATTCCTGAGATTATGGTTGATAACACCGATCGTAACCGTACTTCACCATTCGCCTTCACTGGCAACCGCTTTGAATTCCGTGCGGTAGGTTCTTCTGCTAACTGTGCTTCAGCGATGATAGCCCTTAATGCAGCTGTTGCCGACCAACTTGCTGAATTCAAGTCGAAGATTGATGCACGCATTGCCAAAGGCGAAATCCTTGAGCATGCCCTCCTTGCAGAAATCCGTGAGCTGATTAAGTTCTCTAAGCCGATTCATTTTGATGGCAATGGCTATAGCGAAGAGTGGAAAGAAGAGGCTGCAAAGCGTGGTCTTGATTGTGAAACGTCAGTTCCTCTAATCATCGATTCATACTTGAAGCCTGAGACTATTGAGATGTTTAAGCGTCAAGGCGTCTTCTCGGAGGTTGAGCTTGAGGCCCGCAACGAGGTGAAATGGGAAATGTACACTAAGAAGATTCAGATTGAGGCCCGTGTCCTCGGTGATCTTGCTCTCAATCACATTATCCCGGTTGCTACCCGTTATCAGTCAGTCCTTCTTGACAACGTGTTCAAGATTAAGAGCCTTTTCCCGAAGGAACAGGGCGAAAAGATTGCCGCTCAGGATATGTCGATGATTGAGACCATGTCGGAGCACATGTCAATCATCAAGGACAAGGTTAACGCTATGGTTGAAGCCCGCAAGATTGCGAACAAGATAGAGGATGAGCGTGACAAGGCTATTGCTTACCACGATAATGTATTCCCCCACATGGACGAGATTCGTTATCACATTGATAAGCTCGAATTGATGGTCGACGACGAGATGTGGCCATTGCCTAAATATCGCGAACTCCTGTTCATCAGTTGATATTAATGCTGCATAAAGTATATATTTTATAATGGTAACGTGTTGTGGTGCTGCGGAATGTTGTAATTTCATTTTATTGTTTATCGATTCTTAGGTATCTTCCGCACTCCGCAACCGTTACTTTATTTGTTACTCTCTAAAGAAACGAAACAATGTTACCAAAACGACAGGGTCTTTATGACCCGAATAATGAAAAAGATGCCTGCGGCGTTGGTTTGCTTGTGAATATCCATGGCGTGAAGTCACATCAACTTGTGGAAAAGGGACTTCAGGTTTTGGAAAACATGGTTCACCGTGGTGCAGAAGGTGCTGACCCAAAAACCGGCGATGGAGCCGGCATTATGGTTCAAATCCCGCATGAGTTTATCTTATTGCAAGGTATTGCCGTGCCTGAAAAAGGCAGATATGGCAGTGGCCTTGTGTTTTTGCCTAAAAATGATGAGGAATCACAGCAGATGATTTTCGACGTCATTGAGCGTGAAACACTTGAAATGGGGCTTTCAATGCTTCCAGTGAGAGATGTTCCGACCAACAATGAGCAACTTGGTGTGGTGGCGAAAGCTGCCGAACCCGACATCAAGCAGATTTTCATTGCTGATGAGCGCACCAATGAGGATATTGAGCCGAAATTATATGTGCTGCGCAAGAAGATTGAGAACAAGATAGCTGCTTCCCAGATTCCTGGCAAGGATGCTTTCTATGTGGTGTCACTATCATCAAAACGCATAATCTATAAGGGAATGCTGTCGTCGCTGCAATTGCGCTACTATTTCCCTGACCTAATAAATCCGCATTTCACTACCGGTATGGCTCTTGTGCACTCGCGCTTCAGCACGAATACGTTCCCTACTTGGGGATTGGCACAGCCGTTCAGAATGCTTGGCCATAATGGTGAAATCAACACTATTCAGGGCAATCGCATGTGGATGCACGCCCGTGAGTGCGTGCTGAATCCTAAGGCATTTGGCGATGCGGACATTAACCCGATAATCCAGCCTAAGATGAGCGACAGCGCTTCACTTGATAATGTGCTGGAATACTTTGTTATGGCCGGAATGACTTTGCCTCATGCTTTGGCAATGCTTATTCCTGAGTCGTTCAACGACAAAAACCCGATTTCACCTGAATTAAAGGCCTTCTACGAGTACCATAGCATCCTTATGGAAGCATGGGACGGACCAGCAACTTTGCTATTCAGCGATGGCCGATATGCTGGCGGTATGCTCGACCGCAATGGCTTGCGCCCTGCACGCTACCTTATCACTAATAACGATACCATGGTGGTGGCTTCCGAAATGGGAGTGCTGCCGTTTGAGGCATCGGAGGTGAAGGAGAAAGGCCGTCTACGTCCAGGCAAGATGCTTATGGTGGATATGGAAAAGGGCGAAATTTATCATGATGCTCTGCTGAAGGAGAATCTTGCCAATGAATTTCCATATCGCGACTGGCTCGCAAAGAACCGCATAAAGCTTGATAAAATCAGCAGCGGCAAGAAGGTGCAGAATGATGTGCCTGATTTTGCCCGACTGCTCCGCACTTACAACTACAATAGAGAAGAGGTGGAGAAGGTGATGACCCCGATGGTGATTGACTCGAAAGAGCCTGTCAATTCAATGGGTAACGACACTCCGCTTGCCGTGTTCAGCAAGCAGCCACAAAACCTCTTCAATTACTTCCGCCAGCATTTCGCCCAAGTGACTAATCCTCCGATTGACCCACTTCGTGAGGAACTTGTGATGAGCCTTGACAGTTATATCGGGGCTATAAACATGAACCTGCTTGAGCCGAATCCTGACCTTTGCAAGATGGTGGAGTTGAAGCGACCTATCCTGACCAACTCCGAGCTTGATATACTCTGCAATCTCCGATATAAGGGATTCAATACCCGCAAGGTGTCGATGACATTCCCAGTAAAGGAAGGTGCAGAAGGTCTGAAGAAAGGTATTGAGAACCTTTGCATAGCTGCTGAAAAGGCAGTGGACGAAGGCTGCAATTACATAGTGCTGAGCGACCGTGATGTGGATGCTGAAAATGCTCCGATTCCATCACTGCTCGCGACTTCGGCAGTGCATCATCACCTTATCGACCGCAAGAAACGTGTTCAGACTGCCCTTGTGATTGAGACAGCCGACGCTCGCGAGGTGATGCACTTCGCATTGCTCTCTGGCTATGGCGCAAGTGCGGTAAATCCTTACCTTGCATTTGCCGTGATTGACGACCTTGTGAAACGTAAGGAAATCCAGTTCGACTTCAACACCGCCATGAACAATTACATCAAGGCAGTGGATAAGGGCCTGCTGAAGATAATGTCGAAGATGGGTATCGCTACCATCACCAGCTATAAGGGCGCACAGCTTTTTGAGGCTGTGGGTATCTCGGAAGAGATGATAAAGGCCTATTTCGGCAATACCGTATCAAAAATAGGCGGTATAACTGTAGCCGACTTGGCTAAGGACATCCTGAAATCGCATGAGGAAGCCTATTCAGAGGACTTCGACACTGTGGCTCCATTGATTCACAGAGGAATACTGTCGTACCGCAAAGATGGCGAATACCACAGCTGGAATCCTGAAGTGATTGCCACATTGCAGATAGCCACCCGGCTTGGAAGCTACAAGAAGTTCAAGGAATACACCCACTATATTGATGACAAGGTGCAACCTGTGACAATCAGAGATTTCCTCGACTATAAAAAGGGAAGCCCTATCAGCATTGACGAGGTTGAGCCTGAAAGTGCCATATTGAAGCGGTTTGTGACCGGCGCAATGTCGTTCGGCGCTTTGAGTGCCGAGGCACATGAGGCAATTGCAATCGCCATGAACAAATTGGGAGCGCGCAGCAATACGGGTGAAGGAGGTGAGGATTCAGCACGGTTTAAACCGAATGCCGACGGCACCTCATCGCGAAGCTCGATTAAACAGGTGGCTTCCGGACGATTTGGTGTGACTACCGAATACCTTGTGAATGCCGATGAGATACAAATCAAGATAGCACAAGGCGCAAAGCCCGGTGAAGGTGGTCAACTTCCTGGATTCAAGGTTGACAAGGTGATTGCAAAAACCCGTCACTCCATTCCTGGAATTTCACTGATTTCACCGCCACCGCATCACGATATTTACTCAATCGAGGACTTGGCCCAGCTGATTTTCGATCTTAAGAATGTCAACCCCGAGGCCATGATAAGCGTGAAACTTGTGGCAGAGAGCGGAGTGGGAACCATTGCCGCAGGTGTAGCCAAAGCCAAGGCCGATTTGATTACAATCAGCGGTGCTGAAGGCGGAACTGGCGCTTCACCTGCAAGTTCAATCCGCTATGCCGGACTGCCAGCTGAAATAGGACTTGCCGAAACTCAGCAGACACTGGTGCTCAACAATTTGCGCGGACAAGTTAAACTTCAGGTTGATGGCACATTGCGCACAGGACGTGACGTGATTATCACTGCCATGCTCGGCGCTGAGGAATTCGGCTTTGCCACAGCCGCATTGATAGTGCTGGGGTGCGTGATGATGCGCAAATGTCAGCAAAACACCTGTCCAGTAGGCGTTACGACGCAGAATCCAGAACTTCGCAAGAGATTCACAGGACGTTCCGATTATCTGGTCAACTTCTTCACTTTCCTCGCAAAGGAGATACGTGAAGACCTTGCTGAAATGGGCATCAAGCACTTCTCCGACATAGTAGGCCGCGCTGACATGCTCTTTGTAAAGCCCGATTTGAAGGTTAGCAAGACGGAGCATCTGGATTTCAGCAAAATCCTATATCAGCCTGAGGAATGCAAGACCAATGCCATAATAAATGTGACAAAACAGAAACATGACATTGACGGAGTTCTCGACCTCGAACTGATAAGCCGCTCATATCCGGCAATATCGTCGGCTATGCCTGTGGAACTTGACTTCCCTATAAAGAATACCAACCGTGCTGTGGGCGGAATGCTTTCAGGTGCAGTAGCCAAGAAATATGGCGAAGCTGGGCTTCCCGACAACACAATCTATAGCCTGTTCAAGGGATCAGCCGGACAGAGTTTCGGCGAATTCCTCGCTCACGGAATCACGTTCCGACTTGAAGGCGATGCCAACGACTATGTGGGCAAAGGCCTTTCAGGTGGCCGCCTGATAATCGTTCCACCGTCGGGGTCAACGTTCAAGCCCGAAGAGAACATCATTGCCGGCAATACCATATTATATGGTGCGACATCCGGCGAGATGTACGTGAACGGACGGGTAGGCGAGCGGTTCTGCGTCAGAAACAGCGGTGCAATAGCCGTCGTGGAAGGCGTGGGCGACCACTGCTGCGAATACATGACCGGCGGACGTACGGTGGTGCTTGGCTCAACTGGACGCAACTTTGCTGCCGGCATGAGCGGTGGCATAGCCTACGTGTGGAATCCTAAGGGTGATTTCGACTATTTCTGCAATATGCAGATGGTGGAATTATCGCTGATAGAGGATATGGCCGACAACCGCGAGCTTTACCGCTTGATAGGTAATCATTATAAGTACACGCGCAGCCCACTTGCAGGCAAGATGCTTGACAATTGGCAATCCTACGTGGACCAGTTCATCAAGGTTATTCCATTTGAGTACAAGAAGGTTCTTCATGATGAAAAGATGGAGAAACTTCAAAGGAAGATAGCCGAGATAGCACAGGATTAACGCTTATTAATTAATGATTAAATTTTAGAAGAAAATGGGAAACCCAAAAGCATTTTTAACTATAGGCAGAAAAGAGGCTGGTTATCGTCCAATCAGTGACAGAATAAAGGACTTCAGTGAAGTGGAGCAGACACTAAATTCCGAGGACCGTCGCCTTCAGGCGTCGCGCTGCATGGAATGCGGTGTGCCGTTTTGCCACTGGAGTTGTCCGCTTGGCAACAAGCAGCCTGAATGGCAGGACCGCCTTTACAGAAACGACATAAAAGGGGCATACGTTCTGTTGACCCAAACTGATGATTTTCCTGAATTTACCGGACGTGTGTGCCCGGCACTCTGCGAGAAAGGCTGCGTGCTCAACAAGACGCATGAGCCTGTGACAATCAGGGAAAACGAGGCGGCAATAGTGGAACGTGCCTTCAACGAAGGCTATGTGCTACCAAGGATACCAAAGCACCGCACAGGAAAGAAGGTGGCGGTGATAGGTTCCGGCCCTGCCGGACTTGCATGCGCCAACAGGCTTAACCAGCGTGGACATGAAGTGACAGTGTTTGAGAAAAATGAGGCTGTCGGCGGACTTCTCCGCTTCGGCATACCGGATTTCAAACTCAACAAGTCAGTGATTGACCGCCGATTGAAAGTTCTTGAGGCTGAAGGCATCAAATTCGTGTGCAACACTGAAGTCGGTAAGGATATTACCGGCGATAAGCTGATGAGCGATTATGATGCTGTGTGCATTGCCATCGGTTGTGGCGTGCCCCGCGACCTGAAAATCGAGGGCCGTGAACTTGATGGTGTGCATTTTGCACTTGAACTGCTGCAACAGCAGAACAGGGTGGTGGCAGGCGACGTGATTGAGCCTAAGAAACGCATAACTGCCAAAGGCAAGCATGTGCTTGTGATAGGCGGTGGCGATACTGGCAGCGACTGTGTGGGCACTTCTACCCGCCAAGGGGCATTATCGGTGACTCAAATCGAGATTATGCCGAAACCGCCTGAAGGAGAGAATCCCGCTACACCGTGGCCTTATTGGCCATTGATTCTGAAAACTTCCAGCTCACATGAAGAAGGTTGTGAGCGCCGTTGGCTTCTTGACTCGCGCAAGTTCATCGGCAAGGACGGGAAAGTGACCGGCGTGGAGGTTGAAGAAGTGGAGTGGAAGAAAGATGAGGCTACAGGCAAGATGAACCTGATTCATACGGGTAAGAAGGAGATCATAAAGGCTGAACTTGTGCTTCTTGCCATGGGCTTTACTAATCCGGTGCTGGAAGGGCTTCTTGAACAGCTTAAAGTTGACCTTACACCCCGCAAGGCTGTGGCTGTGAATGATGAACATTCAAGCAGTGTCAGCAAGGTGTTTGCTTCAGGTGATGTTGCATCTGGTCCAAGTCTTGTGGTACGTTGCATTGCGTCTGGCCGTGATACGGCTGCATCGATTGATGCTTTCCTTAGGAAAGAATAAGGGAAAAATCATTATAAATCAAAATGCAGGTTGGAAACGTGGATTTTCGGCCTGCTTTTTTTCTGCGCTTTTGGGACAGTTGCGTGGGACAGCGTGGGACAATGCGGCTGCTTGATTTTCAATTGATTGCAATGGCATTTTAGGCTTTGTCCCGAAAGTTTTTCACCTTATTGTTCACGACCTACTTTGGGACAATTAGGTGGGACAGTTTGGGACAATGCGGCTGCTTGATTTTCAATTGATTGTGGTGGCATTTTCGGCTTTGTCCCGAAATTTTTTCACCATATCGCTTGCACGATTGCTGGGACAATTAGGTGGGACAGCGTGGGACAATGCGGCTGCTTGATTTTCAATTGATTGCAACTGGATTTTCGGGCTTGTCCCGAAAGTTTTTCACCTTATTGTTCACGCCAACTTTGGGACAATTTGGTGGGACAGTTTGGGACAACGATACTGCTTGGCTTTCAATTGATTGCAATGGCATTTTTGGGATCTGTCCCAAAAGTTTTTCACCATATTGTTCACGACTACTTTGGGACAGTTGCGTGGGACAACTTGAGAATTGGCCCAATGAGCCAAATTGGCCCAATTCTTTAAAATGCTTCGCATTTTATTGGTAAACACCCGTGATGTGGGAGGGCGCATACAAGGGCAGATCCTTACTTTGCTTATATTCAATTGATTACATGCTTGGCATTAATCATTAATTAATTGCGGCAGAATTTCAAGGAACTATTTCAGCTTTGACCATGCTTGATGGCTCGGAGCTTGCAGGACAAAAATAGGGTGGTGAACTGAGGATAATACACGAAAAAAGGAAAAATATTATGTATTAAGCTTTATGTTAAGATAGATAGTTCTAACTTATTGAATGAAGGAGGCCTTTAAAGATTTAGCGGATATATGCAATTAGAGCATTAAGCACTTTATCTTTTGGGTAATAAGTAGCAACAAATGGAAATGGATGATTTTTATTCAATTCTTTATAGGTAAGGCATTTCCTGAATTACCCTGCCATTTAGTTCCTTGCCATTTACGTGTTTATTGCGTTTAACGCCATCGCTACCCCAAGTTCCCCATTGCTTAAAGAAGAAAGCAACGTTATTGGCTTTTGCCTGAGATTCAATATTTATTGCCCAGTCACCTTTCATGGGTCTTGCTTGAATACCGCTCTCACCGCCAACAATTACCCAATCGATATTTGTCAAGTCAATAATACCTAAATCTTCAAGAAGTGGTTCGCAGGATAGAAATTTAACAGAAGCATTTAAATTACGTAGGTGGTCAATTCGATATTTTGCTTTTTTGTTCTCAACTGTAACACCAAGCCAAACATTTGAAGGGATAATACCATAATAATTAAAGAAATCGTGCATCCTCTCGGCACGTTTAGTCAACAACTGGTAACGATGTTGTGGAGTCTGCTCAATAACATTCATGACGCGCTCAATGAAACTAAAAGGAACGTCTTCATGAAACAAATCACTCATGGAGCAGACAAAAATTGTGTGAGGTTTTGTTAGCTTCAGTGGCTCTGAAAGATCATCCTCATGGAGTGATAAATTAAAGCCATTAGAATATTTTGATAGACCCATAGCTTTCAGCCTACGAGCCATAACTTCAGCATAGCAATGCTTACAACCGTCAGAATGCTTTGTGCATCCTGTTATGGGATTCCAAGTGGCGTCGGTCCATTCTATTTTTGTGCTCATAATGTTGGCGAAGTTACATATTACCAATAATTTCTTTAGCTATTCTTTTGGCAGTGGAATTCTGTGAAGCAAATGTGAAATGATATATTGGACAATTTCTGGAGTTCCTTAAAATTAAAGGAGCATCAAGAACTTCATCAAAAATTTCTGTTAACCTTGAAACACACAATTCTGATATTCTACCAATAGGCTTGTCGATCTTCCTTACAGATTCTTGGTCACCAAACAGGGATGGATGAATTTCTGTTTTGTAGAAATAATTTCTTATTTCATTTTCACTCATGCCAAAGAAATTCTTGAGTAGCTCAATGTGGGACAAATCACCCTTATTGTCTAAAAGCCTATTGACGATAACACCAGTTGGTAAGAGAATCCATAAGTCAACAGCAAGATGAGCCAGTTGCTTTATTGACGACCACTTGATTTGCATACCGAAAGGGTCGAGCATCACTAAAGCCTTTAGAGATTTATCTTTCTTCATAGCATTTGCCAAAGATAACAATTGAGAATTTGCATCATTATTTCTGAAAACTAATTTTTTAGTTGCATCTTTATAGCGGTTCAACTTCTCTTTTAGCTTTTCGTTTGCTTGCTTATCAGTATCAATAAAATAATAATAATCAAATCCTGGCTGTTCTATTGACAAAACTCTCTCGGCAGCACCTTTGTAAACTTGCAAATCTTCTTTCAGCAAACATTCATTAAATAATGACGGCAAAAAACCATTATCATCAACGACCTCATTTCGCGAACCGCTACCTGCAAATCCATCGAAGTAAATTAATTTCCAATGATATTTGTCGCGGTTTTTATTCATAATGGTTAAATAGGCATTAACGTATTTCTCGAAAGCGTTTAATTTAATATCAGTCCAAGACCCGCCCCAAGAGGTTTTGGGTTCATTCGTTGAATCAACTAAGTCATTATTTTGAGAATTTAGTGTGTCCATCTAATTTTTTACGTTACAGTTGTTGCAAAGTTATAACTAAATTCGGAATAATTTATAAAGAAGATGAGAATGGGTGTTTTTATTTTATGGCAATTTTGCTTGGAGATGAGGGGAAACTGGAAAAATAGGATAAAAAATGGTGAATACACAATAATTGATTGAATTTGCCTTGCTTCGTGGCCATGAAGAGTTATGGATTGCAACAACGGAGCATTTTTTCATGGCTCTTCCCTCATTTTTGCTTATCTTTGCCTTGATTATTTTATCCATGGTCATGAAGAAAACCATTTTCTTGTTCATCGCAGTCATCTTGCTCCTCTCCTGTAGCACGCGTGGCCGATATTCCGCCCGCCTTGTGGCAGCCGACAGCCTAATGAATGCCCATCCCGACAGTGCCTATGCCATCCTAAAGTCCATCAGCTCCGACACCCTTCCAAGCAAAGCCGACCGTGCATATTATGCCCTGCTTTTCACTCAGGCGATGTACAAGAATTACGACACCATCCGTTCCGATTCCCTCATCAACATAGCCGTCAACTTTTTCAGCGACAATCACGACCGTGAAAAGTACACCCGTTCCTTAATCTACAAGGGTGCAGCCCTTAGCAATATGGGAAATAAACTTGATGCGATGGAATCTTTTTTGCGTGCTGAAGAAAATGCTGATAAATCTGACGTCAACAATTTGGGATTAAGTGAAGTTCAATTGGCAGTTATATATCAGGATATTTATGTTGATGTTAACGTTATTATAGATAAATATAAAAAGGCTCTTCATTATTATAAGCTTGCCGGAAATAAGAAAAATCAACTTTTATGCCTTTGTCAGATAGGTGGCCTTTTTAGAATTAACAATATTGACAGCGCTTTCACATATCTTCGTGCCGCGAACAATTTGGCAAAAGAAATTGGCGACAGTGTGAATTTCTACAATAGTACTGAATTATTGGCTCGGGCTTACGAGAAAATTGGCGATTATCAAGCTTCAAAATCCATGGCGCTTTCGGCCATCAACAGTATGGTTCAGGGCATCAATCTCGTAGATTGTTATTGCGATGCGTCTGTTGCGTATGCTAACATCGGCGACGTGAAGCAGTCTTTATTTTATTACGATAAATTTAATAGTGTTTTTAATCCTTCTTCTATTAGAGAGAAGGTGTTGAATTTGGTCCTTTTGAGAGAAATTGAAAAAGCACGTGGAAATTTTAAACTGGCATTGGCTTATTATGTTCAGGCCGACAGTATTTACGATTCCATCACACAGTCTTCTGAAAAAAGCAGATTGACAAATTTTGAAGATAAATACAAACGCCAAAAATCTGAATTGGACAATAGTAATATTCGACAAGATAATTTATCCCTCTTGGTTATTCTGCTGTGTGTGATTGTTTTGTTATTGCTCGCTACCTTTTTCATTTATTATCTTCATAACCGACTTGTGGAAAGAACATTTTTCTGCGATCAACTTAGTGCTGAGGCTATTGCTTCTCACGAGGAATTACTCAAAAAAATTCACTCTGAGTCCAGATTGAGAAAAACTATGGTCACTCAAATCGAAATTATTCGGAAACTTATTAATTCATGTAACAATACTACTGATAAGACTAGCAAAATATTTGTATGTGAATTTAAAGAGGCCATGAGGATAAAAAACGACAAAAGCTTTTGGACTGACCTTCGTTTCTTTATTGATGAAAACTATAATAATATTATTTCTCGATTATCTGCTAATTACCCAAAATTAAATGACGATGACATTAATTTTATTTCCCTCATTTGTTGTGGATTTTCCTACATTGAAATTGCTATCTGTCTAGGATATTCTAAAAGTACCTCTGCGGCTGTAAGAAAAAGGAGAATTGCTGTTAAAATGGGATTAAATTGCACGCTTGATAAATTTATCAATGAAATTTTAAATTAAGCATAATAACCGATTATTTTACTTGTTTTTCATCTAATCTATTTTATGAAAACGAGTGATAAAAAAATATTTTTTTGCCTATTTGTATATCAGCTTATTATGACTCTATGATAATTCGTGAAAATTTATTTTTTAGAATTTTCAAAGTAATTTTGAAAGAAAAAAATGCTTCGAAAATTCTTATTAACAATTTCATTTTTGTCATTTCTTTCCGTCTTGGCTTCTCAAGAAAGAATTTTTATGATGCCACATAATTCAAACGTTCCCCATTTTGAGACTAATACTCCACAAGTAACTTATTCCACAGATAATAATGTCTTGGAAATCACTTTCACATCTTCCCAAATTTATGTGCTGTCTGTTAAAAATGCCAGTGGCCAGACGCTGTACTCAATTCAAGTCCTTGCCGATGGCAATACACATTCCATTCAATTGCCGACACTAAATTCAGGAAGCACTTATACATTAACGTTATCCAGTCAATACACCTCTTTTGAAGGCGTATTTTCCACTGATTGATTCCGCTAATGCAATCATCTTTCATGACTTAGCTGAGGAATTTTATTTCCAAGCCGGATAACTTGTGAGTGAATCAATGGTAGTATTAGTTTTTCAATCATAAATATTAACTATAAAAATAAAGACATGAAAAAATTATTGCTGTTTATTTCAGTTTTACTTTCAATCTGCGTAGCAAGTGGAAAGATAGTCACCATCAATTCCACGGACTCAAGGTTTTTCACGAACAACAAGCATTTTGGCCATGCAATTGACGAATATGTCGATACCAGTTTAAGCCTTAACGACACTCTGGTGATTAATTTAAAGAACGGCACATATTATCCCGACACTTTATTAATAATTAGAAGCAATGTGATTTTGCAAGGCGATAGCAAGGCTGGCACAATTATAAATGTGCCTTATGGCTTACGCTTCGGCGATGACAACATTTTCGGTTTTGAAGGTGATCCTAATAATTATATCAATGTAATAGTGAGAAATCTGACGGTGAATGTACATGGGCTAAGAAATGACGATTCAGGGAAATACCTGTTCAAGTTCATATTCGCAAAATCAGTGCTTTTCCATGATGTAATCACAAACTTGGACACTGTTCGCTGCACCAACCTCAATATGCGGCAATGCTCTAACATTGATGTGCACGACTGTGAATTCACCAACTATAACGATGCTGCACACATTGGAGGATGCTTGTGGATTGAGGGGACCACGCACAATCTAAATATCCACGACAACACGTTCAGGAAGCATGGAAATGACGAGATAATAGCAGTGTATTACCGCAACACTTGGAAAAATGAGCAGACAATAATAGAGAAAAAAGATATAAAAATTCATGACAATAAATTCTATTATGGAGAAGATGGCAACAACACGGAATACACTAACGATATTCTTGTGTCGGTTCTCGACGGTGGCGATTCAATATCGGTTAATGGTGTAAAGACACCAGTCCATTACACAATAAGCAACTATGATTTTTCCGACAATGATTTTTACATTTCCGACTTGGTTCGGCGTTGCTTTTGGGCATATATAGACAAAAATGTAGATATAAATGATTTCAAAGTTGCCAATAACCGTATTAACTACAATAAATTTGCTTATAGCGGCACGGAATATGTACACGACATCTGCATAACTGATTCCTCAAATCTGAAAAATGTGTTTGACGTGTGCGGTAACGTATTCCGAAGCAATGACTCGATATGGGATAAAGGTTTCCATTCCTGTCTATGCGTGGATAATGCCAAAGTAAGGTTCAACGGCAACACGATAGACGCCAAATCGGGTCAGACTATTTTATATGTGGGGCATAGAGGAGGGGATGTGACCATGAATAACAATTTCGGCACAAATCTTTACGCTGTAGGCAGCATAGAGCAACGAGATTCTGTACTTAAAATGAAAATAACCGCGACTGGCAATTATTTTAGTGGAAACACAAGAATTTATAACAACAAACTCAAAAATGCAGAATATGATTTCCGAAACAACACTTTCTGCAGCAATTACGTTGAATTCTTCCTTCAGAATTTCGCGAAATCCGGAAGTGTCATATTCAATGACAATGTAGTGAACGTGAATTCAAGCTATAACTATGGCAAATTATATGTGAACTATGATGCGCAGCCCACAGATTCTTTCGATAAGGTCATGGTAAGGAACAATACATACAATGTAAGGCGGGCAGAATTGTACAATTCTTTCCCAGCCGGAACTGACACTATAATAAGCGGCAATCAATATTCCGGCTCCAAAGATTAATCAGTCAATTTCCAATCCATAGCTGATTAAGCGGCCAGCATAATCTTCTGCTGATTTTTTCAGCTCCTCATGCCACCAATTTTGGCATGGGTAGGGAGTCGTGCGCCTCAGAACATTGTGTGTCCTGATAAATCAGCGTCAATTTTTAATGTTGGTCCGAAAAAATTATAATTAAATGAATTGTTTTTATCCGCGAATTAAAAAAATGCTGCCAAATTTGGCGACACTGTATCTTATGCTTCTGATTTCCGGCTCATTGGTTTTTGTGGTCCAAAATGATCCCAAAGGAATCGATTTTGGCGCGACTTTGCTGTCGGTGATTTTCGGCAATTTTCTTGTGGCTGTGTTATTCTCTTTCGCCATCTCATTTATGCGTGAACGGAGTGCAAAGAGGGTAATGCTGGCGCTGATATGCGTAATGTCGGTAATTACGGTCCTTGAGGGCCTTCTTGCGTTCAAGTACCGGATGATGTTCACTGCCGATGTGCTGAATGCCATACTGGGAACAAATTCAAATGAGGCGCACGGAGTCGTTTCCGACATCCTCACGTTCGGCAATGTGGCCATCATGCTGCTGTGTCTGGCAGGCTTGGCGCTCGGCTCGCTTTTTCTGCACTCAAAGCTGTCGAAGAGCTGTGCCGGCACCCCAGCAAAGGGCAGATGCCCGCTAATCGCGTTTGGCTTCGCTGCATTGCTGTTCTCCTTGGCGCTGCCTGCCCGCTATGCTTTTATGTTCTACAACAAGGAAAGCGACACCAAAATCATTCATTGCATCTATTCTGACCAGCCCGAGCGAATCCTCTATGCCGCCTACCGCTCATATAAATATGAAAAGGTCGTGTCGTCCTATATCAACGACAACCTGAATTATCTCAATTCTCCGGCCAAGGTGGCTGTCCCCGCCGACTCCATGAACTGTGTCCTGATTCTTGGTGAATCCTACTCCAAGTATCATTCAAGCCTATATGGATATGGCAGACCTACCTGCCCTGAGCTTGGGAGGATGCGGGCCAGCGGAAATCTTGCCGTCTTCACCGATGCCGTGTCTGTCGAGGACATCACCCGGAAAGTGCTGATGTCGCTGCTCAACTTCTATGGCAGCAATTCCAAGGTGCTCTTGCCGGCGGTGCTGAAAAAGGGAGGCTACACCTGTTTCGCCTACGACAATGAGTTCGTGGTGGGCAATGGTGCGCAATGGTGGCTGATAAACCAGAAGCTTTCATCAGCCCTCTTCTTCCGCCGCAACAGCGAGCTGAAGCCATACGACGGCCAACTGACCTCTACCATAAATGTAGCCAAAT